>CACZOG010000095.1 GCA_902782715.1 uncultured Lachnospiraceae bacterium
ATTGAGAAACTTAATTTCCATGCGGGGCAGAGAACCTTAAGTGCCAGACTCGTGGATGTAAAAGAATTGCTTGAATCCGATGAAAAAGTTGCTTTCGATCATAAGAAAATTATCGAATACGGCAGATGGAGACTCGCAAACAAGGTTGAATATACAAAGATAGCCTTCCATCTTGTCGGCGAAGAGTTTACTCTTCCCAATCTGCAGAAGGTGTATGAGATCCTTCTCGGAAAAAGCCTTTATAAAGCCAATTTCAGAAAGAAGATCGCTCCGATGATCGAGGAAACGGACCGTTCAACCTCCGGAGACGCGCATCGACCGAGCAAGCTTTACAGGCTTAAGGACGAAGAATGAAAAAAACTTTTATTACGGCAGTTATGCTTTCGGTTCTTTTATCTTTTATTGCATGTTCATCCCAAAACGGAGCGGATATTCCAAAACAGCAGGATTACGGCGTTTTCTTAAGCGTGACAGAGGATCTTGAAGCACTTGGAGATTACAAAACCGTTGTTATCGATGCGGCATATTTTGATGAAGAGGAAATCAGATCTTTTAAAGAATCGGGACATAAGGTTTACAGCTACATAAATGTCGGCTCCCTTGAGGATTTCAGGGATTATTACGATGATTACAAAGACCTCGGACTCGGCAGGTACGAACACTGGGATGAGGAGATCTGGATCGACGTATCCGATGAAAGATGGCAGGATTTTATCTTAAACGAAGTCGCCAAAGACCTTTCGGAGAAAGGAATTGACGGCTTTTTCGTCGATAACTGCGATGTATATTTCGTGTATCCGACGCCTGAAATTCTTGACGGTCTGACTGTTATAATGCAGGGGCTTAAGTCCACCGGGCTGGACGTAGTCATAAACGGCGGCGATGCTTTCATGGACGCATATCTTGAAAACGGCGGAAAATACGATGAAGTCATAACCGGGATCAATCAGGAAAGCGTTTTTTCGAAGATCCTATGGGATAAGGACAGATTTTCGAAAGCATCAAAGGAAGATAAAGAGTATTTTACGGATTACATCGAAAGATACTCCGGGCTCGGAGCGGATATTTATCTTCTCGAATATACAACCGACGAAAAACTCATTAAAGAGATCGATGAGTACTGCAGACAAAAGGGTTACTTCTATTATGTTTCGGATTCTCTGGAACTGAATTAAAAAGGGTGGGTAAGCATGAAACGATCAGGAAACTTTGAAAGATATTTTGACGAAAACGGCGACGTTAGGAGAGCTCTTTTAAAAGAGAATAAGTGGCTTGAGTACCTTACGCAGACCGACAATGTTTATGTCAATGCGGAGAGAGTCGCAAGCATCGGCGAGATCTCCGGCAGGGAGACTGTAACGTACGTCCTTAAAATGCTGGATATCCTCGATGAGATCGCATCGGATCCGCTTTCCGAAGCGGATAAGTTCATTATATCCACGGTTTTAAAATGGTCCGAAGTTTCCAAGGGCGGACTTTCCTTACAAAGACAGGAGTGGCTTAAAAAAGGCTATCCCCTTTCAATTCACAATATCGCATCAGCGGAAATCTTTTATGATGAAGTTTCGAACAAAGAAAGCGAAACTTATCTTTCCTTTAAAAATGTTTTTTCCGAAAAAACAGAAGAATATATCGAGAT
The DNA here is from genome assembly GCA_902782715.1 of uncultured Lachnospiraceae bacterium. Taxonomy (GTDB): domain Bacteria; phylum Bacillota; class Clostridia; order Lachnospirales; family Lachnospiraceae; genus UBA3766. The sequence goes on from CACZOG010000095.1 coordinate 1,640, forward strand.
CACAAGGCTTTTGATCAAAACCCACGGGCTTATCGGACAGTGCATAAGGGGCGAGATCCCCGTATCCGACAATGCGCCTCTTTTAGAACTTGCAAAGAGTGATATAAAAGACGTGTATTCGCTTCTTTTAACTCTTAACGAGTGCATCATCCGCGGCGTTTCGGATAAGATCTGGGCAGATGTAAAAGGTGAAGTGAGCGCACTTTTGGACAGGATCCTCCATGAAGACATCTCCGAATATTCGGCAGCTTACCGCTTGGAGAAGCTCTGCCCCAAGGAGCTGGATATCTTCGATGAAGATGCGTACTTTTTTGCCAAAGAGGTCTTTCCTTTCTATGAGCTCTGGTATTTTTCGAGTGCGCTTTCCGATTTTGACTTAACACAGATAAGGGAGATCATCGGTGAAGTTTTAAAGAAGATAAGGTCATTTGAGGCTGAGTCGGGTGAATCGCCGGTAAAACACATTAATTTTAAGCCCCTTGCAGACAATCTTTATTACGATTACGAGGGTAAGAAGCATATAAATGTCTATCGTAAAAGGATCATAGAAAAGTATCTCCGCGATTCCTCGCTTGAGAATGTCGAGCTTGATGTCCGGATCAACAACAGGACGGCTTTCGTGGATTTTAAATTCTCGAAAGTATGCGAAAAGTTAATTGAATTCTGCGTCGAAGCCGAGAGAAGCGGACTTTTGACTTTTGAAAAGAGCATCGTGGTCCTTTATGACATGTTTGGCTTCAGAAGGGATGCTTTCGACCGACTTAACAATGAGGAAAAGTACTTAGGAACGATGAACAATGTCGTAACGAGCACGAAGGATTCAATCATCGATTTCGTTACGGGACAAAGGATCGTTGACGTCGGAAGCGGCGGCGGGATCCTTCTTGACAGACTTGAGAAAAAGTATCCCGACAAGACCATCATCGGAACGGATATTTCCGCAAATGTCATAGAAACGCTTAATCAGAAAAAGAGCAAGGAAGGCCATAACTGGAGCGTCTGCGTACAGAACTTCGTGGACGGACCTTTTAACGAAGAAGTCGACAGCATTATCTTCTCATCTATCCTTCATGAGATCTATTCCTACACCGAGGGCGAAAACGGTCTTTTTGACATAGAAAGCGTTAAAAAGGCACTGAAGAATTCATTCGAAAGCCTGACTTCGGGCGGCAGGATCATAATCCGCGACGGGATCAAAACCCCCGGTCATGCTCTTCGCACGATCAGATTCAAGACCCCGGCGGGAATGGACTTCTTTAAGAACTATTTCAATGATTTCAAGGGCTTAAAAGAGCTTACCGATGAGGAAAAAGTCACTTCGATAGATGAAGAAAACTTAAGCGTGACGGGCGATATCAATTTTATCCGCGAGTTCATGTACACTTACACATGGGGAAGCGAGAGTTATGCCCATGAAGTCAAGGAACAGTTCGGCTATTTTACGCTTTCGGAATATAAGGCCTTCTTCGAAGAACTGGGTGCCGGGATCATCGAGGCGAAGGAACTTTTAGAGCCCGGTTATCCCGCAAACTTAGGAAAGTACCTGGACCTTTACGATGAAAACGGCGAAGAGTGCGAATATCCCGCATCGAACTGCATTATTGTCGCTCAGAAAAAGTGAAAAAAGACGGCAGAGAAAAACAGTTTTGGAAAAACGGGTAAAAGAGTGCCTAAATCAGGGACATATCGACAAAAGAGCGGCAAACAGATATAATGTAAATGCTGCGGGTCAGCAAAAACAATATTTTTGGAGGGTAAAAAATTGAAAATAGGTTGCGTTAAAGAAATCAAAAACAATGAATTCCGTGTCGGCTTAACGCCCGATAACGTTCGTGCGTATGTTGCTGCGGGACATCACGTATATATTGAAAAGGAAGCAGGCATCGGTTCCGGTTTCTCGGACAGCGAGTATGTTGAGGCAGGTGCTTCCCTTATCGACAATGCAGCAGATATCTGGCAGTTAGTCGATATGATGGTTAAGGTAAAAGAGCCTCTTCCCGAAGAGTATCCTCTTTTCAGAGAAGGACTTATCCTTTATACATATCTTCACCTTGCGGCAGATAAGGAGCAGACAGATGCCCTTTTGGCAGGTAAGGTTAAAGCGGTTGCTTACGAGACACTTCAGGAAAAGGACCGTTCACTTCCTCTTTTGGCTCCCATGTCACAGATCGCGGGACGTCTTTCCATTCAGGAAGGTGCAAAGTATCTTGAGAAGAGATTCGGCGGTGAAGGAATCCTCCTTGCGGGTGTTCCCGGAACTCCCAAGGCAAACGTTGTTATCCTCGGCGGCGGTACAGTTGGCATGAATGCCTGCAAGATCGCAGTCGGAATGGGTGCAAACGTTACTATCCTTGACATTAACTTAAAGCGTCTCGAGGAACTCGACAACATGTTCGGAGCTCATATTCAGACACTTGTTTCAAACGACAGCAATGTTGAGAGAGCAGTAAAAGATGCAGATCTCGTGATCGGCTCGGTACTTATTCCCGGCGGTTCAACACCCAAGCTTTTCAAGGCTAAATATCTTCCCGAGATGAAGAACGGCTCGGTATTCGTAGACGTTGCCATCGACCAGGGCGGATGCGGCGAATCATCCCATGTTACGACACATGACGATCCAGTATATATTAAGGACGGCGTTGTTCATTACTGCGTAGGAAATATGCCCGGTGCGGTTCCCAGAACAAGTACGATCGCACTTACCAACGCAACATTAAGATACGGTCTTGAGATCGCAAACAAAGGTCTCGAGGGCGCATGCAGGGAAAGCGAAGCGATCACGCTCGGTGTTAACACATATCTCGGAAAGCTTACCAACAAGAACGTTTCACTTGCTCACGGATATGAGTATTCACCTCTTGCAGAACTTATATAATCAATAGATAAAAACGTTACGGACTCCCGAAAAAAGGAGTCCGAAGCGTTTAAATAAATTAAAATTTCGTTTCTGATCGGAGGAAAGGAACGTTATTAGCGCCGGGCCCGTAAAGGGTGACGAGGTTGGCAGTTATCGAAATATTCGGCGGGTACTGTCACGGTCGGGGCTTTTGCCCGGATCGTAAGAGAGAAAGTAAAAAGCAGAATCAAAACTGTAACAGAGGTTCTCTCATCTTAACAATTGAATATTTAGATCATAAAAAACATTTAAGGAGATTTTTTAAGATGAGAGTAGTTATACAGGACAATTATGACAAAATGTGTAAGTGGGCGGCGAATTACATTATCGCCAAGATCAATGCTCACAAGGAGGCAAGACCTTTTGTACTCGGTCTTCCCACAGGTTCTTCACCCATCGGTGTATACAGAGAATTAGTCAGAGCCAACAAGGCCGGCGAAGTATCCTTTGCAAACGTTGTAACTTTTAACATGGACGAATATCTCGGACTTCCCAGAGAGCACGACCAGAGTTACTGGTACTTCATGCATGACAATCTTTTTGATCACCTTGTAGACATGAAGCCCGAAAACATCAACATCTTAAACGGAATGACGGATAACCCCGAAGAAGAATGCGCAAATTATGAAAAGAAGATCGCTTCTTACGGAGGAATCGACTTGTTCATGGGCGGGATCGGTGTTGACGGACACTTGGCATTCAATGAGCCTTACACATCTTTGGCATCACGCACAGGCGTAAGAGACCTTACAACCGACACAAGGATCGTTAACTCAAGATTCTTCGGAAACGATCCCGAGAAGGTTCCCGCACAGGCACTTTCGGTAGGTATCGGAACCGTTACGGATTCCAAAGAAGTTCTTGTTCTTATCTCAGGTCATAACAAGGCACGTGCACTTGCAGCAACGGTTGAAGGCGGCGTAAGCCAGAAATGGACTTGCTCGGCACTTCAGATGCATAACGGTGCGATCATCGCCTGCGACGAAGAAGCCTGCGGCGAACTTACCGTAGACACATACAAGTACTTCCTCGATATCGAGAAGAAGGAAAGACTGTAAACTGAATTATCGAAATAAAAAAGCCGACAGAGCTAAGCTTTGTCGGCTTTTTAAATGCTTTAACCTTTATTAATTTATCACAATGGAGAAAGTGTTGCCGTCGTTGGGGTCAAGGTCGGAGATCTTTACTGAACACTTTTTATCCGTGAGAATGTATTCAATGACGATATCATTTACATCATGACTTTTAAACTGATACGGAAGATCTTCCAAAGGTACTCCGAGCACCTGCTCAACCGAATCTCTGTAAGCTCCGTAAGGAATTGAGTTTATATCAACATAAACATCGGAATAGGGAACCATGCCGTTGTTTGCAACATAAGAATCGTAAGCCGCAGTTTCCAAAGCGGTATGTATACAGTCGGCAAATGCCACGTCCTGTGCATAATTGCTTTTCTGAACATATTTTATCACCTGCGGAGCCATGGCGATCACAATGATCGAAACCAGCAGGGCTGCAATGATATTGATTATCGAGATGACAAGTCCTGCGATCGCAAAGCCTTTTGACTTGCCGTCTTTTTTTGCAATGGCGATTATACTTAAGACAAAACCGACGGGTGCTAAAAGGAATGCTGCAAAAAAGCCTATAAGGCCGAGTACGCTTAATCCGGGATTACTGTCTGTTTCAAATTCTTCACCCATTTTTACACCTCCTGAATGTAAATTTCATACCAACTGAAAACGACTAAATCATAGTATTATTTTCACAAAAAGTAAAGACCGTAATGCTGTAACGGTTTGTTGAAATTTTGTCCGTAAACCGCCCTTTTTTGTTGAAAAAAAGCCCTAAAAGATATAAAATAAATTATGTATGTATTTTATACGGGGTGCGTTATGAACATCGAAGAAAGAAATAAACTCGAACAGAGATTTCAATATATTCTTACAATGAGACCTTCGCTTAACAAGCAGGCTCTTTTCTCTGATACAACGCAGGATTATGTCTCCCCTGCGGAACCGCGTTTTAAGGAAAAAGTTACCGTTAAATTCAGAACCGCAAAGAATAACGTTGATTCGGTCGAACTCATTTCCAAGGACAAAACTTTTGAAATGGTTAAAACCGAGGTCGATGCGAGATTTGATTACTATTCATGTGTTATCACGATGGATGAAAAAGTTTTCGGTTACTGCTTCAGGATCACGGCGGGAAAGGTTGTCTGCTACTACAATTCGCGCGGTCTTTCCAAGGAAATCCAGGATTATTATAACTTCAGACTGATCGCAGGATTCAGAACACCCACATGGGCCAAGGGTGCCGTAATGTACCAGATCTACGTGGACAGATTCTATAACGGCGACAAATCAAACGACGTGCTTACCAACGAGTACACATATCTCGACGGTTATTCGGAGCAGGTTACGGACTGGGAAAAATATCCCGCACAGATGGGTGTCAGAGAATTCTACGGCGGAGATCTGCAGGGTGTTCTTGATAAGATGGATTACTTAGAAGACCTCGGAATCGACGTGATTTACTTCAATCCTCTTTTTGTATCCCCGTCGAACCATAAGTACGACATTCAGGATTATGATTACATCGATCCTCATATCGGCAAGATCGTCGAAGATGAGGGAGAACTCCTTCATGACGGTCAGAAAGAAAACCGTTTTGCTACCAGATATATCAACAGAGTCACAAACAAGAAGAACCTCGAAGCCAGCAACGAGCTTTTCGCAAAGGTTGTAAAAGAAGCGCATAAAAGAGGCATGAAAGTCATCCTCGACGGCGTTTTCAATCACTGCGGCTCCTTCAACAAATGGCTTGACAGAGAAAGAATATACGAAAACGAAGAGGGCTACGAAAAAGGAGCATTTGTTTCCCAGGACAGCCCTTACAAGGACTATTTCAAATTCCATAAAGATGACTGCTGGCCGTACAATCCCAGTTACGACGGATGGTGGGGTCATGACACTCTGCCCAAACTCAACTACGAGGGCAGCAGGGAACTTACGGATTACATCATGAAGATTGGCCGTAAATGGGTAAGCGCACCTTACAATGCCGACGGCTGGCGTCTCGATGTTGCGGCAGACCTCGGACATTCGCCCGAATTCAACCACAGATTCTGGAAAGAATTCAGAAGATCCGTTAAACTTGCAAATCCCAATGCGGTCATTATCGCCGAGCACTACGGATATTCCAGAGACTGGCTCATGGGCGACGAGTGGGATACAGTCATGAACTATGACGCATTCATGGAGCCCGTAACCTGGTTCTTGACAGGAATGCAGAAGCACAGCGACGATTACAGAGAAGATCTGCTCGGAAACGCTGAGAGTTTCTGGGGTGCAATGACGCATCACGGAACCAATTTCACCAATTCCTCGCTTCAGGTTTCGATGAATGAATTAAGCAACCACGACCATTCGAGATTCCTGACCAGAACCAACCGAAAAGTCGGAAGGATGCATACCCTCGGTTCACATGCGGCGGAAGAAGGCGTTAACAAAGCAGTCTTCAGGGAAGCAGTCGTTATGCAGATGACCTGGCCCGGCGCACCCACGATCTATTACGGAGACGAGGCAGGCGTATGCGGATTTACGGATCCCGACAACAGAAGAACATATCCGTGGGGTAAGGAAGACAAGGAACTCATCGAATTCCACAAGCAGATGATCAGAGTTCACAAGCTCAATTCGGTTCTTTTAACAGGTTCTTTAATGAACCTCGGAGAGGACTATAACTATGTTGCTTACGGACGATTCGACAAAGAAGAACAGATCATCGTAGTAGTTAACAACAACGATCACGAGATAGAAAAAGAAGTAAGCGTATGGAGGATCGGCGTTCCCGACAATGCCAAGATGCAGAGGATCGCATTTACGGGCAGGGACGGATTCTCATTCGACACACCGATCGTTAATTCCGCGGAAGGAAAGATCACATTAAAACTTCCCGCAGAATCGGCAGCAGTTTACAAAGCTATCATTTCCGAAAAAGACAGGAACCGTACGATCGTAGGAAGCACGGATGAAGTCAAAGAGGAAATAAAGAAAGAGCCTGTCGAGAAGAAGGCAGTTAAGGCCGAGGAAAAGATTTCCAAGACCGAAGAAAAGACTCTGGATGAAAAGATCAAAGAAGAGAACATGATGAGTGCCAAATCCGAAGATGAGGACAAGGCAGAAAAACTGATCGATTCGGCAGAGGCAGCAAAGAAAGAAGAAGCTTCCAAAAATAAACCCGCAGCCGAGAAACAGGAAAAACCTTCAGCGGATAAGCAGGATAAGGCCGAGAAGGCTGAAAAGAAGAAGGAAGCTTCCGAAAAGACCAAGCCCGAGAAGACTGAGACCGAAAAGGAAGAAAAAGCTTCCGATAAGGAACAGGCAAAAACTGAAGGACAAAATAAAGAAAAGGCTTCGGAAAAGACTGAAAAAGCAGACGATGCGGTAAAGAAAGAGTCTAAGGATTCCAAGAAGACCGAGGAAGGCAAGTCAAAGACTGAAGCATCAAAGGATGCGTCCAAAGAGGAGAAGAAGCCCGCCGAATCCAAGGATGCCGTGAAGGCTGACAAGCAGTCCGAGTCCGGGGAAGGCAAGTCCGATAAAGACAAGGCAGCGGAGACTAAGGCAGATAAGAGTGCCGAGAGCAAGGATTCAAAGGAAAGCGCAGCACCTGATAAGGAAACAGGCGGTAAGAAAGCCGAAGCTCCTGCTTCAGAGAACAAACCTGAAGAAAAGGCAGAAGATAAGAAGCCCGAAGCAGCAGCCGACAAGAAAGCTGAAGCACCTAAAGAAGAAAAGCCCAAGAAATCTGCATGGGAAGTTGCCGAAGAAGTTTGGGGCAAGCCCGAGGACAACAAGAAGAGCTGGTTCCCGTTCTTCAAATAACGTAAAAGGGAAGTTATTGGTATTATGATCACGAAACAGGTTATCAAAACAAGTATCGAAGAATTAAAAGAAGTGTCCAAGATTGACTTTTATGTAGTGGACGGACAAGGTCTTTTAATGGCCGCTACCGACAAGGATATCCCGAACACCGAGCAGATGCTTGAGTTTTTCGAATCCAAAGCGGACAGCCAGATCATCGGAGATGTAACGCTTTTTAAGATAAAAGACGAGGATGAAGCGGTGTTCGTACTTGTCGCAAAAGGCAATCCCGCCGACAGTTACATATTCGGAAAGATCTGCGCAAACGAGTTAAGCCATCTTCTGGTTGCTTACAGAGAGCAGTTTGACAATACGATCTATTTTCAGAATCTCCTTCTTGATAACCTTCTTTCGGTAGACATATACAATCGTGCAAGGAAACTCGGAATAGCACACAACAGTAAGAGGATCGTATACGTGATCGAAGTTCCGAGGGACAAATCTTCGGAAGCAATGCTCGCACTTAAGAGCGCATTTGCGGAAGAAGGCGATTTTACGGTCAGCGTTGACGATCGAAATGTGATCTTAATTCACACGATGGGCGAGGATGAGGATTTCGACAATATCGAAGAACTCGCCAAATGTATCGAAGAGATCTTAAATACGGAAGTCATGATCAAGACAAGGGTTGCGTACGGCGCCGTAGTCGAAGACTTAAGACTCCTTTCGCAGTCATACAAAGAAGCCAAGATGGCACTTGATGTCGGAGCGATCTTTTATTCCGATAAGACGGTCATGGCATACAATTCGCTCGGCATCGGAAGACTTATTTACCAGCTTCCCGTCAATCTCTGCAAGATCTTCGTTACGGAAGTTTTCGGAGACGATATTCCCGAAGATGTGGATGAGGAAGTCATCGGAACGGTTAACGCATTCCTTGATAACAACTTCAACGTATCCGAGACGGCCAGACAGCTTTACATTCACAGAAATACGCTCGGCTACAGAATAGAAAAGTTAAAGCAGTCGACCGGTCTGGATGTCAGAGAGTTCAACGATGCTTTAACTTTCAGAATCGCACTTATGGTAGTTAATTACGTTAAGTTCATGGAAGAAAACGAGAAGATATAGTTAAGCTATTCCGCGAAGAGAAGCATTAACCCCGAGGGATACAAGAAGATCTTTAAATGCTTTCATTTCCTCGTTCGTATAGGCCGAGAAGGTATGAGGGAACGAAGATCTGAAATCATCATCCATCATATCGGCGAGGAGCGTTTCGGAAGGACGGTAGGACTGCAGGTAATAATTTGAGCAGCCTCTGATCCATTCGGCGATATCTCTGAATTCCTTCTCGGAATGAAGTTCGCGGCAGACGGTCGTACGGAATTCGTATTCGACAGGAGAACTCATAAGAAGTTTTACGGATGTATCAAGTGCATCGGTATCGACATTTAAAAGACCGCATGCAAGAGGATAATTCTCCTTTGAAGATTTGATGTCCATGGCGATGTAATCGACTAACGAATTATCGATCAGGTATTTTAAAACATCGGGTTTTAACCCGTTGGAATCAAGTTTTACGAGAAGATCTTTTTCTTTGATCTTTCTTATAAAATCAACAAGATCGGAGGATATTGTAGGCTCGCCTCCGGTTATGGCTACACCTTCAAGACGTTTTTTGCGGCTTTCAAGGAAATCGAAAAACTCTTCTTCCGAAACAGCGGGATCCGCATCGGGACAGAGAACGAGTTCACCGTTATGGCAGAAAGGGCATTTTAAATTGCAGTAACCCGTAAAAACGGTGCATGCAAGATGTCCGGGATAATCCAAAAGAGTGGTTTTGTTTAATCCGTGAATAACCATATGAGCCTCCAGGTATCAGTATATTGTATAAAAAATTTACCAAAATACAATATTTTGTATTGTCCACCAGAAATTATAGCACAGCTTGAAATGAAATGAAACAGGATAAAGCTTTATTTCTTTTCAAACTGAAACTATGTTAAAGGTGTTTCAATAAAGGTAAAAAATTATTTTAAAGAGGGGATTGAAAATGGCAGACTTGAAAAAACTAATGCTGGATGAGATCAGAAAAAACACACACATCCAGTCCTCCTACATTGATGAAACGGAGGAATTGATCGACACCGGACTTGAGAAGAACGAGGACAACCTTGCGGCTGTTGCTCTTGCTTACCTTGACGAAAAAGGTTACAGAAGAAGAGTTGACAACCTTGAGATCGCAAAGCAGAAGATCCTCGAAACTTCGGAAGGTTACGACACCATTATCGTAAAGAAGAACCGCGTTGTCGAAATGAACATCTTTGACAAGGCTACGGTTACCGAATTAAGAGACGCTCTTGACGTCTGCTTAAACAATACGGTTTCGTCCATTCACACCAAACTCGACAGACTCACCAACAAGCAGTACGAGTATAAGGTTGATTTCGTGGATTCCTTTAAGATGGAATTCGAAAGACCCAGAAGCGGTCATCTCGGAGCCGAGGAATTTGTTTCTTTTGAAGAGAAGCTTAATGCCTATGCCCAGGAAGGCTGGGAGCTTGACAAGATCCATACCGAGCCCAAAGGAACGAGAGTATATCTTATCTTCAGAAGAGAAAAAATGGCCTAAGGACAGGATCTGAATTGATGATAAAAGATTTGAATCACGAACAATTCATGAAAAAAGCCATGCTGCAGGCAAG
>CACZOG010000096.1 GCA_902782715.1 uncultured Lachnospiraceae bacterium
ACCGCTTTTTTGACCTTATTCTTTTCGAAAACCCAGAGGTATACCAAAGAAAGGGCAAACATCAGCATAAAAGTCGCATTGCCCGAATATTCTTTGATTATTTCCAATGGTGATAATCCGATTTGAAGCATTCAGTCACCTCAGTGTACAAACAACATATAAGCAGCCGCAAATCCCGCCATGGGAATAAGCGACAGAATAGTCTTAAACGAAACCTTAACCTTCTTAACCGCAACAGCAACACATATGCTTCCCACAAGAAGCATAATGCTTAAAAGATAAACCGCAGCGGGCGTCATAAAAACGGATGCCGCACAAAGTACTGCGATCAACGCGAAATACACATTCTTCTTACCCTCACTCTCTCCTATCATAAGTAAAAGAAGCACGGCAAAAGGAGCGCTGAACGCACAGAACATCGCTTTTCCCTGCCATGTACGCGACAAGATAAACGTCGAATCCGTAAGATATGAATGGAAATCCCATATCGTAACAAGTGTTATAAAACATGCGAAAATACTTCTGTACTTCTTTTTCTTTTCATCGTCAAAAAGAAGAAGCGAAATATTGTAGATAATCGCACTGTGAAGACAAAGATAGAAACTTGCAAGAATCCTGTGAGCCAGGATCGTCGGATGGATAAAAGTAACCTTGGCCATGTACGCGATAAAGATCGGGTTCGCAGCTAAGAGGTGTCTTAAATAACCCGTACCCGTTATCTGATGGCCGGTATAATAATCCGTTTTATAGAAATAACCCGTCGTATATGTCGTAAGCGCATTGCCCAGAACAAAAGCATCATCCGCATCGTTAATGCCCTGCAAGTTACGCATAACGATCATATATACGTTAAAAAGTACAAATACAGCAAATGCCCAGTCAAACTTGGGGAGTTTGATCTTCTTAAAATATTTAAAACTCAAGATAAAAGAAACAATCGCAAGAACGACAAGAACAACGGACACACACCAGGTGAGTTCGATGAACTTTCTGTCAAGATAATAGAATATCAAAAAAAGAATTTCGAATACGGACAGTTCGCTCAAGAATCCGCAAACCAAAACATTACCGACAGTATTATATTTCTCATCAAAGTGTCTCGTAAAAGATATTCCGAGTGCTGCCGGAATAAGTAAAAGATACAAAACACATTGTAAAAAACTAAGTATGAACATATATTATGTTAACCTAATAAATATATTCCGCTCTGCAGTCGATCTTAAGAACATCTCCTGCTTTTACCTGCAATCCCTTAAGCGAGAACTTAAAATGAGGATCTTCTTTCTTAAACGTGAAAACATTGTCTTTCTGTACGCAGGAACGAATATCCATGCATCCGTTCTTTAAAAGACCGAGCAGACTCTGAGTTACATCCTTATCGTTTAAAAGGATTTGATTTACATAAAATCTAACGGGCTTATCTCCCGGATCGACTCTTAAACTCTTTATTCCGTCTTTAATGGGAATGCTTAAGAGCATATTGGGACCATACTTTTTTATGTCAACCAAGTAGTATGAATTCTCTTCTTTGAACCCTTCTCCGAAATCTTCGTAGATCTGAAACTTCATATCAAGTGCAGCCACTCTGTCGGTTAAATATTTAAGGTCGTAAACACCTTTACCGATATTGTGTCTGATCGTGGGCAGAGGAAGATTCTTATTTACGATATCCTTTCTGAAAAGTTCCTCGTCGAAATCGTTCTCAGTATCGATCCAGTCCTTGATCTTATTCCTGAAATTATTCGGAAGCAGATAATTGTTGATCGCACGATTTACGACATCTTTGGCACTGCCCTTTTCGAATCTTACCCATTCGTAATCAATGGCCGTCCAGCCTTTTTCATTGACGATGATGTTAGAGAAAATAAAATCATCATTTACAACCGGATAATCCTCGTTATAGCATGCATAGGATCTATATTTCTCAAAAAGCTTCTTAAAGCCTTCCTCATCATTATTCTTAACACACTCATCAAGCAGTTCTTCCAAAGTCTTACCTTCGACATATTCAAAAGTCAGACTCTGTGAAGTCTCATCATATCCGATTATCTTATTGATATTAAGATCCGAATCCTCATAACGGACATTGAGTTCATCACTTGCTTTACGCATGGTTTCTATATGTTCTTTCCCAGTTATGTAAACCGCGCTCTTGACAACCTTTTTAACATCAGAATCATTCAGGATAACAGTCTTAATGCAAAGAGCATCATCTCTTTCCATCGAATACTTGGCATAATCGACATTTACATCAGGGCCGAGGATCGCTTCAAACGAATTGGAAAAGACGGGGAATAATCCGTCAGAGATAAAAGAATCATAAGCCTTGGTCTCATCAAATAAAACAAGTCTGTCCTGATCGAAGTTACGCATATTATCCTTGCATTCGCCGATAAAAGGTAATCTCTTATCCGAGAAGATCGTATTCGGAAGCTTGTAATCCGGGTACGGATAATAAAAATGATAGTCAGTTATGTCAACCTTTTTGAAAATATTCTCAAGTTCATTCCTTGAAAAGGTTCTTACCTGACCGCCGTTCGTATAATTCTCTATTCCGTCAAAGAAATTACATGTATGGTCTTCTTTGCAGCCTGCAAAGTATTTAAGTCCGAGTCTGTTCTCAATGGCGATTACAATCCTTCCGCCTTCTTTGACATGCTTCTTAATGATGTTTAGGAAATCAACAAAGGGATCATCCGTTCCCATATAAGAAATCGCATATTCGAAAACGCCGATGAGCATGATCCAGTCATACTTATTGTCAAGCTCAGGTTCTATGTCGTTGAAGTTTCCGACTTTGATCGAAAGATTATCGTAATCTTTGTTCCTGTTGGCATTGATCTTACTTCTCTTTAAAGACAGATCTACACTGTCAACAGAACCTGCGAGTTTACATAACTCTCCCGTGATCGCTCCGGGACCTGCTCCTATTTCAAGAACTCTGTCTTCTTTCGTGATCGGAAGCCAGGATACGATGTTCTGTCTTTCCTTTGAGAGATGATACAGATATGACCAGTCATGATTCTCTTCAACGATCTTACGAAACTCTGAAGGATCATTTTCTTCGCATACTTTTAAAAGGCGGTCTTCGATCTCGCCTTCCGAATAAAAATCCTCTCCCGGGTACTTTGAAAGATCTATATTCACTTTTCCGATCTTCAGATTCTCCATAAATTATGTAAACCTATCTAAATATCTATAAGAATTAATTGTATTGGTATCCTATGGAATATCCATCCGAATTAATCATATTGGTATCCTATGGAATATCCATCCGAATTAATCATATTGGTATCCGCTGGAATATCCGTCCAAATTAATCATATTGGTATCCTGTGGAATATCCGTCCGAATTAATTATACTTAATATCCACCTTCGAATTCATATCGTAATATCCGACCGAATCCTTATCGGATACAACAGTAACATTTATGCAGTCATATAGTCTGTGGTAAACGGTAAATTCACCTTTCTCGAATCCTGTAAGGCCTAAAGATAAAAGATACTCTCCGCCCTGAAGATTCATATCCTGCGTGAATGTGATCGTAAGCTTCGTACCGCCCTTGATCCCTTCGGTCACAGCCTTCTCGATCATTGTGTTGGTTCCGGTGATCTCAGTACCCTGAACGTTCTTAAACGTAAAGGCAAATATAGGAGCCTCAAGGTCTTCGTAGATCTCAGCATCTACAACGATCTTAAAAGAAGTGCCCTTAATGATCGCATTGCTGTTCTTTCCGGTATTGTCGAAAATCTTACAATCCGTATACTTGGCTTTCTTCGAGCCGTACTCTAATGTATCCGTATTAAGCCCTTCTTTTACGGGGCCGTTGTTATCGTCTTTATACTGACCTACGAGCACCTGCTTGTAAAGGTCGATCATTTCCTTCGGTGAACCTTCGCCAAGCTTGTCGCCCTTATTTAAAAGAACTACTCTGTCGCAGTATTTTGCGATGCTTGATAAGTCATGGGATACGAAAAGAATCGTCTTTCCCTGACGTTTGAAATCATCGAATTTCTTGTAGCATTTTGCCTGGAAGAAAACATCACCTACCGATAATGCTTCATCGACAATGAGGATCTCGGGATCAATGTTTATAGCTACAGCAAATGCAAGACGGACGAACATACCCGATGAGTATGTCTTAACAGGCGAATATACGTAATCTCCGATATCAGCAAAAGCAAGGATCTCGGGAAGTTTCGCATCGATCTCCTCGCGTGTTAAGCCCATCATCGTTCCGTTTAAATATACGTTTTCAATACCTGTATATTCTGCGTTGAATCCCGCACCGAGTTCAAGAAGTGCGGAAATCCTTCCGTCAACTTTAGCTTTGCCCTTAGTTGGTGTAAGAACTCCTGTTATGATCTTAAGAATTGTCGACTTACCTGAACCGTTCGTTCCGATGATACCTACGGTCTCGCCTTTATTAACTGAGAAAGATACATCATTTAAAGCCAGATTCTTCGGATACTTTCTCCAGGGCATTAAATGGAATGTATCGATAAGTCTGTCGGAAGGTCTTTTATAGAGACTGTAAACCTTGGTTACGTTCTTAACCTCTATCGCAGTTTCTTTATTCAATTCATTATTTGTTACGTTTTCACTCATTTTTAAATCCTACAATACATCCGCAAATAAAGGACGAAGCTTCTTAAATACATATGCTCCGATGCCGAATAAAATAACCACGATCCCCCAGAAAACTAAAGTATCGAGCCATCTCTCATGCACCCACGTGCCTTCAAAGAGCGACGAACGATAACCTTCGATTATGTAATAGATCGGATTGAATCTGAAGAGAAATCTTATCTTCTCCGGAATGATGGTTATATTCCAGAGTATAGGTGTACCCCACATTCCGACCTGTAAGAGAATATTGATTATCTGAAGCAGGTCCTTAAAGAACACCGTTACCGCAGATGTCGTGTATGTTATTGCCAGAACAAGCATAAATAAACAGAAAGAATAATAAATAAGCTGCAATATCTGGAAACTTGGCTTAAAGCTATAAGCAAAGTACATTACCACCAAAACGATCGCAAAGAAAATATGTATAAAAGTTGCCGAGATCGTCTTTATCAAAGGCAGGATCCCGACTTTGAAAACAACTTTCTTAACCAGGTAATTATACTCATTCATTGCATTCGCACCCGTGGTAACTGCTTCGTTAATGAAAAACCACGGAACCAGTCCTGCGGTAAGCCACAATACATAAGGAACTTCAAGACCGCCGCCCGCAAGTGCAGCACGGCTGTTCATAACGTATCCGAATACAAAATAATAAAGAACGACCGTAACGAGAGGCTGAACGAAAGCCCATACTCTTCCGAGTGAGCTTCCCGCATATCGTTTCTTAAAGTCGTTCTTTGACAATTCCCATATAAGATTTTTAGTTTTCTTAAAATCACTCATTTGGTCATTTCTCGTTTCTTAAGCACATACACAGTTATTTTACCACTTTTTAAGCCAAATGCCAAATGTGTGATATTAAAGTCAGGTTATCTGTCGGCAGCCTGATATTTGTATTATTCTTTTATCTCTCAACTGTCGAAACTCTGTTATATTCCTTAAGCTTCTCGGTATACTCAACACCCTTCTTCTTAAGGTAAATTGCATCGATAGCAAGAGCCAGTACATAAAGGGCGCTGATGATTGCAAAGAATATGATCCAGACGGATAAATTCCCGCCTTCCTGCGTGAACAATCCCATAAAATAAAACATTGCGATTTCAATGGGAACGAACAGCACGTAGAACACCGAAAGCGAAAAGATGAAACCTTTTCGTACAAAGAATGGGATCTTAAAGCAGACGCCGAAGCACACTGCCCCCCATGCACATAAGCCCATCAGCTTCCAGAGAGTTGAGAGCTTTATCACATCCGCTCCGGTAAAAAGGCATATCACAAGTACGCATATAATAAGCCAGGTGAAACCGAATGAGAACATATCTCTGATTGTAATAAGTACATTTTTTACTTTATCCATATATTTTACCTAAAATAATCACTTTGAGATTCCAAGGAGTTTCTTAAGATCAGCCGCATAACGCCTTGATACCACGATATTCTCTCCGTTTACAAAAGTGGCGAGAATATTTCTGGTGATCTCGGGTTTTAATCTTACAACTTTGTTAAGATTTATGATCGCGGATTTCGAGCACCTGAAGAAATCTTTTTCATCAAGCGATTCCTCGAATTCGTAGAGTCTTTTATCCGTAAGCAGGACTTTATTCTCCGTGTAGATAAAAGTCTTCTTGTCGACCGATTCGATATAAAGGATATCATTTAAGTCAACATTGAATATCTCTCCGTTCTCACTTGCAGGGATATATGTCTTGAAGCGCTTTAAGTATCTTTCAAGTTTCGACACTTCGTCCGTAATATCCCTGCAGTGGATTTCCACGTATACCTTATCTTCAGTTTGATCTTTTAAGATATCAATTTTCAACTCTGCGGGCAACCTTTCTTTCGTTAGCGAAAATCAATACGTTAAGTATGATCTGGCAGATAACTATAAAAGGAGCAACTGCCAGGTTTCCTAAAAATACTCCTACCAAGAATGCACCGATCGTTTCGATGATCGACATTACCATGTAGCCTTTGCATTCATAAACCCAGCTGAAAGGTAAAAGATGTGCTCCGAAAACCATTGCGTATACCATCAGCATTCCGACAGGCCTCTGATTGTATGCCCACATTACGATGAGCAGGTAAAGCATCTGATTCATTGTCATCATGAAGCCGAGTGCGTTAACCGGGTTCTTTGTTCTCTGAATGAAATTCGCTTTAAGAATCTTCGCGAATAATAACGATAACGGGAAGAGGAACATCGATGTTCCGAATGTAAATGTATTCTTGGCAACCTGACTTATATCAAGGAACTGGACCAGGGAGATCATCGACCATAAGATCACCGATGAAAGCATAAAAGGAAGTCCGTTCCTCTGTATTCTTCTCGCATCTTCTCTTAAGTCGTTAAGGGCCTCAATGTTTCTTTCCATTTTTAATGAATCCATATTCTTATCCTCCGTAAAATGTTGTTTTGTTTGAATATGGCTACATCTTACCCTTGCTTTTTAAGGTACACAATATGCTTACAACCAAGTGGTACATATCAGGATACCAAGATGTACA
>CACZOG010000097.1 GCA_902782715.1 uncultured Lachnospiraceae bacterium
AGAGATCGTCTTCTCTGCGTTTGTAACTGCCTGACGCTTTGCTGCATCACCGACAAGTCTTTCACCTGTTTTTGTAAAAGCTACTACCGAAGGTGTAGTTCTTGCTCCTTCCGTATTAGCGATAACGGTGGGCTGACCACCTTCCATAACAGCTACACAGCTGTTTGTTGTTCCTAAATCGATACCAATTATTTTGCCCATGATTATATCCTCCTAAGATATTCTTCTGTTAATTACTTTTTTTGTGGAAAAAGGTTGATTTTATATACACCTCATCAGTCAGCCTCTGGCTGACAGCTGTCTTCGCTTCGCTCCGGTCGGCGCAAAGCCGATGTCCACCGGACATCGTGCGCCCTCAAGAGGAAGCCTGTGAGTTATTTTCTAAGGTACTACGGCTACCATGCTGTGACGTAAAACGCTGTCCCTGTACATATATCCTTTCTGAAGTTCTTTGGAAACAAATCCGGATTCGTATTCATCGCTTGCTTCCTGCATGATCGCATTGTGGAAATCGGGATTGAATTCGCTTCCTACAGCCTCGATAGGCTTTACTTCCAGTTTCTCAAGTTCGCCCATAAGCTGCTTGTATATCATTCTCATGCCTTCTACATGAGGATCGCTTTCTTCTTCGGGCTTGATGTTTGCTAGTCCTCTCTCGAAGTTGTCAACTATGGGAAGGATCTTTTCAAGTACGCTCTTTGCACCTGTTTCAAACATCATCTCTTTTTCTTTGTCCGTTCTCTTTCTGAAATTCTCGAACTCAGCGAGCTGACGTTTTACTCTGTCTTCAAGTTCCTCTATCTTTTCCTGTTCTTTTGTTTTCTTAGTTTCTTCACCGTTTTCTTCGGTGCTCTCATTTACTTCCTGGCTTTCAGCCGCAGTTTCTTCGCTCTTTTCTTCAGCATTTACCTCTTCGTTAAGAACCTTCTCTTCGGTTTCTTTTACTTTGGATTCGGCTTTGGATTTGGAGCTTTTCTTTTTGCCTGCCACTTCTTAGTCCTCCTAATTGTCTTTTTTATACATTGTGTCAAGTTGTGACTTAATGGTCTTGATCGTTCCGACTACCTTATCGTAATCCATTCGTTTAGGTCCGATGATACCTATCATACCTCTCATTCCGTCGCCGAATTCGTAATTTGCGGTTACGATACTGCAGTCTTTCATTGTCTGGATCGGTGATTCTTCGCCGATGTAGACTTTAATCTCGTTGCTCCCCTCCTCATCGCTTTCGTCAATGAGCTGTGTAAGCAGCTGTTTCTCTTCAAAAGCATTGATCAGGTCGCTTGCCTTCTGGTTGTCTGAAAGTTCCGGATATTTGAAAATGTTGTTCGCTCCGGATGTGTAAATTTCAAGGTCTTCGTCTTCCTTGATGGTTTCGGCTACCGCATCGATAACTTCGGCAATTATGGGTCCGTACATTCCGGCCTGCTGCTTAAGCGTTGCGATAAGTCCTAAGTTTATCTCTTCCGCCGACACTCCGTTAAGATGTGTATTAAGAAGAATATTAAGTTTTAACATTGTTTCGTCATCAAGTTTCTCGGCAACATCTAACACCGTATTCTTGATGATGTTTCCTTCTATAACGATAACCGCCAAAATATGCGATTCGTCCATTCTTGAAAGCTGAAGGAATTTGATCGTATTCTTATAGTTTCTCGGAGCCGTTACCATTGTGGCGTAATTTGTATTTACCGCCATAAGTTTCGCAGCCTGCTTGAGCATGTGGTCGAGTTTCTCTTCTTTTTCTAAAAGAACATCTTTTAACTGCTCAACTTCCTTCTCGTGTTTCAGCATCATGGCATCAACATAGAATCTGTAACCTTTGTCCGAAGGAATTCTGCCCGCAGACGTATGCGGCTGAACGATGTATCCGAGTTCTTCGAGATCCGCCATCTCGTTTCTGATCGTCGCTGATGACAGATTCAGATCGGTATACTTGGAAATCGTTCTGGAACCAACCGGCTCGCCCGTTTCAAGATAATTCTTGATTATAGCCTGTAAAATTACGGTTTTTCTTTCATCTAATTCCATATAATCAACCTTTTTTCTAATCGTTAGCACTCTTTCGGGTTGAGTGCTAACATCCACATTTCATACTATACAACCGTTGGGTATGGATGTCAATATCTTTTTTTATTTTCGTAAAAAACAAAAAAATAAGAGACCCGGTAACCGAGTCTCTTATATATGTTTCATTAAATTAATATCGGATTAGATATCGAAATTACCTGTAATGTTTCCGTTGATTACATAGTAAGCTTTGTTCTCTTCAGGCTTTACGTAAATCTCAGCGCCCTTGAAATCAGCTGCTTTCTTTCCGAGATCATAAACCCAAACGTCCTTAGCGATCTTAAGAAGTTCTGCATCACTGATTGACTTCTCGCCCCACTGAACGAATACGTTGAGCTTTGTAGCTGCTGCCTTAGCGGGAGCTGCTTTCTTAGCGGGAGCTGCCTTCTTTGCGGGAGCTGCCTTCTTTGCAGGTACGGATACCTTCTTAGCTGCTGTAGCTGCCTTAGCGGGTGTAGCCTTCTTAGCGGGAGCTGCTTTCTTTGCAGGTGCTGCCTTCTTTGCGGGAGCTGCCTTCTTTGCAGGTGCTGCTTCCTTCTTAGCGGGCTCAGCCTTCTTTGCAGGCTCTGCCTTCTTTGCGGGAGCTGCCTTCTTTGCAGGTGCTGCCTTCTTAGCGGGAGCTGCTTTCTTTGCAGGTGCTGCCTTCTTAGCGGGAGCTGCTTTCTTAGCGGGAGCTGCCTTCTTTGCAGGTGCTTCTGCCTTCTTCTCTTCAGCCTTTACTGCGGGAGCTGCAACTGCTGCTGCTGCCTTAGCTTCTTCTGCTTTCTTCTCCTCAACCTTTGCTGCTACTGCCTTTGCTGCAGGCTTAACAGTAACTGTTGTCTTCTTAACTTCTGCCATAATTCATTCTCCTTTCACACCTAAACCGATGTTTAAAATAACTATATTATTTTATTAAACTAAATAGAAAAAGTGCTTATATAAAGGAAGTTTAATATATTGTGTTTTTTTTGTCAAATGTTCGATTGAAATTTCTGTCATTTAGATATTATTTAGGAAATTTTCATCATTTCTTTGGCAATATTGCACAAACATTATTCTCTGCCGTATTCGTTCTTCACAAACTCTCTTAAAGCTGCCAGAGAACGCTCAACTTTTTCGGTTGCGATGCAGTATGACATTCTGAAATATCCGGGACAGCCGAACGTATCCGAAGGAACAAGGATAAGGTTGTATTTCTTAGCCTTCTCGCAGAAGATCTTTGCATCATCTTCGAGTGCCTTGGGGAAGATGTAGAATGTTCCCGAAGGTTTAACAACTTCGAAACCGAGTCTTACGAGTTCGTCATATATAAGGTTCATGTTCTTCTCGTAAACCTTAAGGTCGCTTGTAAGATCAAGACATTTAGCAACCGCAAGCTGGATGATCGAAGGAGGACAGTTATGACCTGTTCCTCTTGAGATCTGTGAGCACATTCCCGAGATGTACAATGCATCCGTACATTTGGGATTTGCAGCAACATATCCGATACGTTCGCCGGGAAGCGACAATGACTTGGAATATGAATAGCAGCTTAATGTGTTGTCATAGAATTTTGAAACGTAAGGAGCATCTGCGCCTTCAAAAACGATCTCTCTGTAAGGTTCGTCGGAAATGATGAAAATATCATGTCCGTACTCTTCCTGTTTCTTATATAAAATATCTGCAAGCTTTGTAAGAGTCTCTGCCGAGCATGCTGCACCCGAAGGGTTGTTGGGTGTGTTGATCAGAACAGCCTGTACATCGCATGTGAGCATTTCTTCGAATGCATCGAAATTGATCTGGAAGTTCTCAAGATTGGGAGGAACAACTTTAAGTACCGCTCCCGTATCATTGATGTAATGCATGTATTCGGGGAAGAAAGGTGCAAATGTTAATACCTTGTCTCCGTTGTTCGTTACGCATCTTACCGCATGAGCTACGGCACCCGCTGCACCGGTAGTCATGAAGATATGCTCTGCCGTATAATCCATTCCGAATCTTTTATTAAGAGATTCAGCGATCGCTGCCCTTACCGAAGGGATTCCCTGTGAAGGGCTGTATCCGTGAAGCTTAACGGGATCTTCGTTCTTAAGAAGATCGATCATAACGTCCGTGAATTCCTTAGGTGCGGGCACCGAAGGGTTTCCCAAACTGTAATCGAAAACATTTTCATATCCGATTTCCTTGCCTTTTTCGGTCGCATAAGTAAACATCTCTCTTATTACCGATTTGGCGTTAAGCATTTCTTTGTAATCCTGTCTGATCATCTCTACCTCCGAAGATTGTTCTTATTTTAAATCTAAAAAAATATTATATACGCATAAAAAGTTTTGTAAATGTTTTTACGAATCCCATTTCACGTATGTGATAAATCTGAAGCCGTTGTTCTCATAAAAGCTTTCCGCCTCATCCGTATTCGCTTTGATGATGTTTCCGGTCTTCGGATTAAGCCATACGTAACCCGATTCGGAATATCCGACAACCAAAAGAGTATTGTTCTCGGCCAAAGCAATAACGGGAATATCCTTATTAAGATAATACTTTATGACTTCACTTTCGCAGTTATCTATCTCGAAAACTTTACAGTTCGACATTCTTTCTTCAAGGATCTCTGAAGGGTCAACACCCTTGTTAAGATCATCTTTTACATCAAGCGAGAAACCTTCATATGAAAGAACCGTTTCGATGCATTCTTCAAGGGATGAATACTCATCTTCTGTCGCACTCATCTTTTCGATCCTCGAGATCTGATTGGATTTCCTGTAATTCTCTTTCTTCCATATATAGTGACCATTATGGTCAACCACGCATCCGAACTCTGCATTTGCAGTCTTTATCGCAGTTGCGATATTTCTGGTTATGCCTTTACACTCATCACCTTTAAATACGAAGTATAGTCCATCGGTATCCGATTCGACTTCTATCACTCTCTGACCTTCATGAACCTCGGTCTTGGGATTCATGTATTTGGTTTTCTTATTATCCATTTCCTTTTTTAAGGTTACCTGAATGATCTTTTTTAAATTCTCGGTAACTACGGTCTCGGATAAGTTCTTCTTTTCTTTTTCCATCAGAGTATTCACGATACTGTCAGGAGCGGCCGATATCAATGTTCCTTCTTCGTTTCTTGTGACTCTGGATAAGGTGATAAGATTGTCATTGATCTTACAGCTCATGACAAAGATATCTTCCATCGAATATTTCTTGAGTATCTCTTTCTTTTTGTTGATGATATATACCTCGTACATCGGGAATATCATCTCTTTGTTCACATCCTCATAGATGTCTTCTTTATGAGCTTCGCCGACTATAAGGTCATCGCCCATGAATCCGAGTGCTTTGATCCTTTCGTACTCTCTGCAGTCAATCCTGTAGGTTTCCGAAGTATCAAGTCTTCTGAATGTAATCCCCTTTGCACCGAGTGCGTCCTCTTTTGATACCCAGGCGCACTGGCTCATGTTCGGAGATACAAAGAAATTCTCGTTTCTTATATCCGATGCTATTATCTCGTAATCCATTTCCTCAATGTTAACAAGATAGAGCTTTTCATCAAGATAGAAATAAAGTTCATTGTCAGTATTTGCGTATGCAAGTTTTCCGATATCATTTTTTAAGACTTCGTAAGGCTTATCTGTTTCGATGAATATCCTGTCGCAGACTACGTTGGTCTTGGAATTATATTCAAACAGATGGATCCCGCATTTTCCCTCGTGATCGCCTCGGTTAAAATATCCGTAAACATAGAAAAGAACGTTGCCTGATTCGTCAATGTTCAAAATTCTGATGCCGTGTCTCTGGTCAATGCATCTGTCGTCTAAATTGTTCTTATCATAAAAAGAATATGCAGTTCCGAATGTATTCTGCTGTGAGTTGACCACATAAAGCGAGCCGCCGTTTATAAAAGCAAATGTATTTCCGTCTTCGCTTTCGGCACTTGCATAGTCGTCGGAAACAACGCCGAGCATAAGCTTGTCTCCGAATACGATTCCGTCATCGGCAAAAAGAAGCGCATTCATGTATCTGTCAAAACTCATTAGATACATACGGTCGGATCCTTTTATGAATCTGAAATACTCTTTTACAAGATAAAGATTATCATCTTCACCCGACTTGGCATTTACCAGGTATTCGAGTTTCATGAGCGCACTTTTGGAGTCGATCTCCATTACGGTGCAGATAGTATCCGACTGCTTTTCGACTACAAGGTTTCCCCATGTGAGCATATCCATGGAGCTGTGAATATCGATATGTGCGAAATTGGTATTGTCTCCCGAGGAATTGCTCTCCATATATTTGCCGATCTCATCCAAAGCAGTCTCCTTATCGAAAGTACAATTATCGAAATAATATACGTAATCGAGTTTCTCGGAGAAGTTAAGTTCGTTGTTGATAAAAACTCTCGCATAATAATAAGCCTCTTTGCCATCCTTTAATTCAAGGATGATCTTAAGGGAGTAATCGGTCTTTTCTTTTATAATGTCTTTAAAAGAAAAAGCCGCATCTATATATCGTGAAGATTCTAAGAAGTTCTTTATTTCGCCTTCTTCGACAAATCTGTCTTTATCCGCACTTCTTAATTCATATTTGATGCTTTCGACATCCGAATCATATTTATGGATCCTTACATTAAGGACTCTTCCCTCTTCCAAAGGGGTGATTCCGTCCCTTATCAGTGAATAATCCATTTCGGATGTATATCCGTACATTCTGTTAAAAAAATGTCCGTTGTAAGAAACATCTATCACGGGAAGCGAAGCTTTCGACATTTCTTTGGTAAGATCGGTATTTCCGCGATTTAAAAAGTATTCAAAAAAGATCAAAGCCAGAACAAACCAGATAGCTACAACAACGTACTGCCAGGCTTTTTTAAGAAATATCTTCATGCTTCCTCCTTTCCCTTAATATAATGTTCAAAAAGGTCTGCAACTTTCGTCACAGACCTTGATAATTACTTAACTGAATTCAATCTGCAGATAGCTTTCTTGAGCGCTACCGAAGCTCTGTCCAGATCCGTGTTCGGATCTTTTACCGCGAGTCTTTCCTGAGCTCTCTTCATGGCCTCCTGAGCACGGTTCTCGTCTATCTCTTCAGGCCATTCGATGATCTCCGCAAGAATTGTTACCGAATCGGGATTGATAACCGCGAATCCCGCATGCAAAGCTGCGTTCTTCGGGTGTTCCGGCTCGGTGATCGTCAGTATTCCCGGTTCTATGATGACCGTCATCGGAATGTGATTCTTTAACACACCCATTTCTCCTTCGGTGGTGTTAAATTCAAGCATCGATGCTTTGCCCTCATAGAATAATCTTTCAGGGGTTATTATTTTAACATCAAAAAGATTTGAATCTTCCATTTATCAAAAACTCCGTTTATTTCTGGTTCTTCTTAGCCAAAACGTCATCGATTCCTCCGACGTTCAAGAAGTAACTTTCGGGAATGTCATCATGCTTGCCTTCAAGGATCTCCTTGAAACCTCTGATGGTTTCGCTGATGGGAACGTATTTACCTTCAAGACCTGTAAACTGGCCTGCTACGAAGAAAGGCTGAGAAAGGAATCTCTGTACTTTTCTTGCACGGCTTACCAAAAGCTTATCGTCTTCTGAAAGTTCGTCCATACCAAGGATAGCGATGATATCCTGAAGTTCTTTGTATCTCTGAAGAATTTCCTGAACCCCTCTGGCTACCTGATAATGATCAAGGCCTACGATTCTCGGATCAAGGATTCTTGACGTTGATTCAAGAGGATCAACTGCGGGATAGATACCAAGTTCAACGATCGCTCTTGACAAAACGGTGGTTGCATCAAGGTGTGCGAATGTTGTTGCGGGAGCGGGGTCTGTCAAGTCATCCGCAGGAACGTAAACAGCCTGTACGGATGTGATGGAACCGTTCTTTGTGGATGTGATTCTCTCCTGCAAAGCACCCATTTCAGTCTGAAGTGTGGGCTGATAACCAACGGCTGAAGGCATACGGCCTAAAAGAGCCGAAACTTCGGAACCTGCCTGAGTGAAACGGAAAATATTGTCGATGAACAAAAGCACGTCCTTACCGCCTTTGTCACGGAAATATTCAGCCATTGTAAGTCCTGTAAGACCTACTCTCATTCTTGCTCCCGGGGGCTCGTTCATCTGACCGAACACCATGGTTGTTTTATCAATAACGCCCGATTCCTGCATTTCATGATACAGGTCGTTTCCTTCTCTTGTTCTTTCACCTACACCGGTAAATACCGAATAACCGCCGTGCTCTGTTGCGATGTTACGGATAAGTTCCTGAATAAGAACTGTCTTACCAACACCTGCACCGCCGAAAAGTCCGATTTTACCACCCTTCTGATAAGGGCAGAGAAGATCGACAACCTTGATACCTGTTTCAAGAAGTTCAGCCTCTGTTGACTGATCCACGAAATCGGGAGCACTTCTGTGAATAGGCTCATAAGATACATCTTCGGGAGCGGGCTTATTGTCGATAGGCTGTCCGAGTACATTGAAGATTCTTCCCAATGTATTCTCACCAACGGGAACGGAAATGGGAGAGCCTGTAGCTTCTGCATCCATGCCTCTTACCAAACCGTCTGTAGGTCCCATGGCAATACAACGTACCGTGTCATCTCCGAGGTGCTGTGCAACTTCAACGGTAAGTTCCTTGCCGTCGTTGGTTTTGATCTTGATGGCTTCGTTTATCTGAGGCAGTGAGCCTTTAGAAAACTTTATATCCAAAACCGCACCGATAATCTGAGTGATTTTACCGATATTTGTCATGTTAAAATACTCCTTTAATAATATTCAGGCTTAGGAAATTGCTTCCGCACCTGCGATAATCTCAGTAAGTTCCTGAGTAATGCTTCCCTGTCTGGCTCTGTTATACTGAAGCGTGAGCTTTCCGATCATCTCTTCGGCATTGTTCGTAGCCGAATCCATAGCCTGCATTCTCGCACCGTTTTCACTGGCTACCGCTTCGATGAGCGCTCCGTGAATAAGTGAAGTTAAGTACTTGGGCACGATGTATTTGAACGCTTCTTCATCCGGAACCTCAAAGTTCATAAGAAGAAGCTTTTCTGCAGGATCTTCCTCTGCTTCACCGGGATTTGTAACGTCTCCGGGAATAATCGGAAGAAGCTTTAAAAGCGTAGGCTCATGACTTACGGTATTTTTAAAATTGGTGTATGCCAGATAGATCTCGCCGATCCTCTGTCTTTCAAATGCATGAAGAAGATCGTTGCAGACCTTTATCGCATCGGCGTATTCAAAGCCTTCTGCAAGTTCGGAATAATCCTTCTTGATCGTATATCCTTTTCTCTCAAGAAGTTCCTTACCTTTTCGACCGATGATGTAAATATCCGTGTTTTCCTTATCGAACTCATTATTGGATGTAATGAGTTTTACGATATTGGAGTTGTAACCTCCGGCCAATCCTCTGTTGGATGTGATGACCAAAACGGCTTTTCTGTCGCTCTCACTCTTTTTTACATAAGGAGAATCGACATTTGCCGAATCCGACAGAAGATCCACAACGGTATTGTACATTGCTTTGAAATAATATTTAGATTTGATTGCCCTGCCCTTGGCGCGCTGCAGTTTAACCGTGGAAACGAGTTTCATCGCCTTGGTTATCTGCTGCGTACTTGATACGCTTTCACGCCTGCGCTTTATGTCTCTCATTGAAGCCATAGGCTCATTCCTTTACTAACACCTCATCCGGCACTTCGTGCCACCTTCCCCTCCAGGGGAAGGCTTTATTAAGGTTTACTTAAAATCGCGTTTAAAATCTTCGATTGCCTGAAGAAGTTTCTGCTCATTGTCTTCCTTGATTTCCTTATCGGTCTTAATGCCTTCGGGAATCTCGGGATATTTGGTCTTGATGAATTCAAAGAGTTCGTCTTCAAATCTCGTGATATCCGATACCGCTACATCAAGAAGAAGTTTCTTGGTAGCCGCATAAATAATGATAACCTGGAATTCAACAGGCATCGGCTTATACTGAGGCTGTTTTAAGATCTCTTTGATTCTTTCACCCTGAGCCAGCTTTTCCTTGGTATCGGCATCGAGTTCGGAACCGAACTGTGCAAATGCCGCCAATTCTCTGTACTGAGCAAGTTCCACACGGATAGGTGCGGCAATCTTCTTCATTGCCTTGATCTGTGCGGCACCACCAACTCTGGATACCGAAAGACCTGCGTTAACGGCAGGACGGAAACCTGCGTTGAACATTTCGGTCTCAAGATAGATCTGACCGTCTGTGATAGAAATTACATTGGTAGGAATATACGCCGAAACGTCGCCTGCCTGTGTTTCGATAATGGGAAGTGCCGTGAGTGAACCTCCGCCGTATTCTTCTGACATTCTGGCTGCTCTTTCAAGAAGTCTTGAATGAAGATAGAATACATCACCGGGGTACGCTTCTCTTCCGGGCGGTCTACGAAGGAGTAAGGAGAGTGTACGGTATGCCG
>CACZOG010000098.1 GCA_902782715.1 uncultured Lachnospiraceae bacterium
GATTTGGTGAAGTATTCGGTCAGAAAATCCATATATGCCCTGTATTCTTTGATAACCGCAGGCTCCGTCATATTGGGGGAATAGTATTTAAAACCCGGATACGCCCTTGCAGAAGGTTCAACAAGTCTTGCCTTCGCCGGGTCGTAACGGAGCATTAACTGTACGGTTACAGTCAGATCACTGTTGTTCAACCTGGAAATCTCACCCGTATCGTAAATTCCTTCGGGGAACTTAAAATAATATGTTTCTCCCTCGAAATTCCATTCGCTGAAATCGGATATATCAGACTTATCATCGCGCGGAAAACTTGTTTCCATAAACGCATTGATGAAGATATTCGAAGTGTACTCCGTTTCCGAAGCCATGAAACTCTGGCATCCCTTCTTGGAACGGTCCCACGTAAACAGATCCGCGGAAAAATATCCTCCGGCTTCAACTTTCTTACCGGGAATCGCGATCATTCCAAGTACGAGTCCCACAGAAAGGACTGTTGTCAGGATTCTTTTTATAAATTTGTTGTTCTTATTCATCATGTTTACCTTACTTTTATTTATAGTATATTAAGCATATCCGGATAAACCGCATTATTGCGTGGCAGCAATAAGATAAACTCCCAAAAATGTATTGTAATCTCCACACGCAGCATCTGTCCTTAATCTCCAATCACAACAAACTATATTATATAAATAAATAAGGGCGACTTCAAGAGCAGTCATATCTGTTCTTTCGTCGCCCAAATCTCATACAGCTGTTAAATAGTTATGCTTTCCAGAGTCCGTGGAGATTGCAGTATTCATATACTTCAAGAACTTCATCACCTTCTATAATGGCGAATTCAGCCTTGGGAGCCTCTCCGGGTTTAAGCTCCTTTCTCTGATTGCCATTCTTCGTCTTGATCGCGATCCACTGAATGTAATGCTCATCAAGCATGGGATGTTCAACGCTTCCGACGGTAACCGTTACTTTGCCGTTTGCAACTTCGTAAACGGGAACGTGTTTTTCAAGTGCCGCATCAACAACTCCGGGAATCAGTTCTTCCATTGCTTCGCCGCAACACATTGTAGGTACTGGTGTTTCGTCAACGACAGCAATTATCTTTCCGCATTTCTTACAACGATAAAATTTCATAATGTAACCCTCCTTATTTATTTCGGTGCCCGACCCTTTTGCGGTCGTTGTCACACAAATTTAAATCTTAGTAGTTCTCGGCTTTGATCTGGAAGTAAGCCTGTGCATGATTGCATACGGGGCAGACTTCGGGAGCTTCCTTGCCAATCACAATGTGACCACAGTTGGAGCACTGCCATACACAGTCTCCGTCACGTGAGAACACAAGTTTATCTTCTATGTTCTTTAAGAGTTTTCTGTATCTTTCTTCATGTTCTTTCTCTATAGCAGCAACACCTTCAAAAAGTTCTGCGATCTCATCAAAACCCTCTTCTCTTGCCTTTGCCGCAAAGGAAGGATACATCTCTTTCCACTCGTATGCTTCGCCGTCTGCTGCCGCCTCAAGACAGTCAACCGTTGTACCGATGCCTGTTAAGATCTTGTACCAGATTTCTGCATGCTCTTTCTCATTTGCTGCCGTCTCGGCAAAGATATTCGAGATCTGAACGAAGCCCTCTTTCTTCGCTTTGGATGCAAAGAATGTATATTTATTGCGCGCTTCGGATTCGCCCGCAAAAGCCGCCAACAGGTTCTTTTCAGTCTCTGTTCCCTTTAAATCCTCTGCTCTGCAACGCCATTTGTTTTCTGCCATGATTTCTACCTCCCTTTTATTAAAATCAAGTTAACTTATTATACTATTATGGACAAATATAAACAACATAATAAACAATTATTTATGCGCAAAAAAGAGTCTGACCTTCTGATAAAAGCCAGGCTCTTTTGATATCATTTCATCATATATGAGAATACCAGATATGCAGTTTTTAAAGCATCGTGACGGATCTTCTCATCCTCAATCGAGAATATGTCATCCGCAATTACCTTGGTGTCATTAACTCCTTCGAGAGAAACGATCTCCTTGCCTTCCATATCGAGGTATTTGCGACGGATCCTCTCGTCCACAACACCGTTATTTGCTATTACAACATCAATCTTTCTGTCACCCAGGTAGTGGTTAAGAACATCTATATGATCTTCAACGTTGTAGCCGTCCGTTTCTCCCGGCTGGGTTACCAGATTGGAGATGTACATTATCGGTGCCTTGGTTACCCTTAGTGCATCCACAACCTCCTTGGCAAGAAGATGGGGAAGAACACTCGTATAAAGACTTCCCGGGCTGAATATGATCAGATCTGCTTCAGCTATTCTGTCCTTAACCTCAGGACAGATATGAACATCATGATCGTAATATAATCTCTTAATGTCCTTAATATTGGCACTGACGCACTCTTCTCCAAAGAAACTTCCGTCATCGCCTTCACCGACAAGTTCAACCTTCTCTTCCGTTAACGGAAGAACAGTACCTTTGACATTAAGGATCTTCGCCATATACTTGGTCGCCTCAGTAAGGCTTCCCTTCGTATCGATCAGAGCAGCAAGCATGATATTTCTTACCGGATGATTGTGAAGCGAGCCTTCCTTGGAGAAACGATATCCGAGCAGATCCACGAAATCGGAATCCACGTTTGCCATCGATAAAAGCACTTTACCGATATCTCCGACTGCAGGTATATTAAGTTCTTCTTTCAAAACACCGGTACTGCTTCCGTTATCACTTACCGCTATTACAGTTGTAACATCAAGCGGGAAAAGCTTAAGTCCCGAAAGCACGCATGATAAACCGGTCCCGCCACCGAAAACTACAATTTTTTTCATCGTTCTTTTCCTCTAATTCTCTTTATCATCTATATTGTACCCGTAATGCATATACACTTCAAGCGTGTATGTTTTGTTGGATTAATCCTGCTTTACGTTTTTTTCATTAAATTATGACATTATCAAACATGGGTACTTTCAATCAACCCATGAAAAATCCAGATAATATATCCTTTATGCTTCTTGATTTATTAAAACACTTATGATTTAAATAAAGAAAAACAGATACGCAGTACAGCGTATCTGTTTTTCAGTCCCTATCTTTCCAAATATATCTTATTCGATAATTCTGAATCCAAATGATGTAAGAAGGTTCTTGAATTCCTGTGACTGGCCGAAACCATATTCGATCATCTGCGTACGGCTGATTTCTCCAACATCAAGTTTCCTTACCCAATCATCGTAGTATATTTTTTCAGGAGTTCCTCTGGGATCTCTGTCAAAGAATGCCTTGTAGCAATCAGCAGTAAAGTCCTTATTACTTTTATGCTTGCTCATGTATTCAGTAGACATAAAGAATGCGCTTGCAACAGATGCTGCATCATATTCTCTTCCCGTTTTGATAGTTTCCTTCCAGCTTTCAATCTCATATCCGCTGGCTTCTCTTCCCAGAATAACCCTATAAAGTCTTGCAACATAGATTGTCAGTTCTTGGTCATTAACTCTTGAAGAATCAACTTTAAGTTTGGGATAGCTTGTCGGTCTGGTTGGAGCTCCGTTGTCAGCATTTAGTTCTCCGGCTTGTATCTTGTATTGTTTACACAGGTTTCCAAATTCAACTGATTTGATGAATTCTGCTACAACGTACTCTCGAGAACATCCTGCATTTAAAAAATCAATCCAGTGATCATATCCGGGCTGATCATCCAATGCCGATCGATCAAGGAAGGCTGTATACATTCTTCTTACAAACTCAGCATTGCTGACATTCTGGTTTAAAAATTCCTGACTGAGAACAAAACCTCTTGCAACATCTGCAGCCGTTCTTTCTCCCGAAATAAGTGAGTTTACCCAATTGTCCAATCCCGGCTTATCCGGATCCCTGCCTAAAATAGTCTTATAAAATCTGGTTACAAAAGCTTCTGTTTCCCTCTTACCTGCCAATTCCCATTTTGCTATAATTGTCAGATTCTCGGCCGGCATAGTCTCGGGAACCGATGTACTCCATCCTGCAAGCTCATAACCTTCTTTTTCAACCGTCGGTGCTGTTATAGTTGTTCCATATTTTACCGTACCTTCGGTATAACTTCCGCTCGCTGTTCCGCCTTCAAGCTGCCAGGTCAAAGTATAACTGTTTCTTGTATAATAATATTTTACAATTGTAGTTCCATCAGCCTCAACCGATACAGTCTTTGCAGAAGGAGACGAAAATCCCGTATAAGATTTCGTGTCAGGTGTAACGTTTGTTCCGGGTTTTGCCTTGAATGTCTCATCATTGGCCTTCGAGTATTCTCCGTCAAGTTTCTCTTTATAATGAATAACCCGATATTCAACTTCTTGAACCTTTTCTTTAATATAAACTTTCAAACATGGGAAATCATCAGGCGAAACTTGTGTATTATTCCCCACATTATCCGTTGCTATAATATAAGTATGATAATATGTGTTTTTTTCAAGTGCATTAATGTGGCATGATGCTGTATTTCCACTGATGGTACCCTCATATTCTTCCTTATCAACCGTACCGTCCGTTCTTTCTATAAAAACAATAAATACTACTCTCGCAACATCTCCATTGTCAGAAACATTACAACTGACCGTGTATCCCGAATCAGAAATATCCGATACTGTTACATTACTTATTTTTGGAGGAGTTTCGGGGATCGTATTCTTCGTTATAGTCGCACTTTTAACCGTAGTTTTGTTTCCTGCAGCATCCCATTGTGTTATAGCCACATAATACTCTCCATCCGGCATATCTGCCCAATAGAATTTCATCGAGTGTGTTCCATTAGTCACATTTGTATTGTCTTTATACAAAGACTTGTTCGGGCAGTAAAACACCAATCGTTCCTTTGCTATAGCTGTATTATCAGAACATGTATATGTGATTATAAAATACTGCTCATTCTGTTCCGAAAAGTAAACATTTGTAATTGACGGAGGTGTAGTGTCCGTAAGATAAACAAATCCAACCAATGACGAATCACCGGAAGAAAACTGATAAGAACCAATGGCAGATCTCCTCTTCTGATTTGTTGCTATGCCCGTAGATGTACTTCCACGTCCCCCTTCATCGACATACATATAATCTCCATCAACTGAAGTAACATATGCTACATGACCCGCACCAGAGTTTGTCCATACTGCGATTGAATTTGGCTGTGCAGTCGTACCCCAGGGAATTCCTTTTTTCTTGGCACTATCTATCCATTGGCCGCCATTTCCAAGCATAGGCAATGCAACTCCCATGCGATCATATGCAGCCTGCCATGCATACCAAGTGCAATTGACCTTTCCGTTTGAAAGATACTTGTTAAAAGGATTGTTCGCCGCAGAAACTTTTAAAGGAATAGATAACACCCCCGTTACCGAAAGCAACGATATTAAAAATATAACAATTATGGTCCTAATCCTGTTCATATTTTGTCTTTTATTCACGCTCCCCACCTCTTTCCTATCTCATATTATTCCTTGCTTTTTTGATTCTCGAATAGCTTTTTATCTTACCAGTATTCATACAGGATCGTTTCCGTATGCTCAACTTCACCGACAGTATCGTAATTCACATAATATGTTTTATAGGATTCTGTCAGGCGGCCTTCATCGTCATATATATTTTCAGTATCGCAAATGGGTATTTCATGTCCTCCCGCACCGGATACTTCATAATACTTTATCTCATTTCCATGATCGTCATATTGCCACCTGTAATAAAAATGAATACCTTCACCCCACATATCCTCGGCGACCCTAAAAATCAAAAGACCATTTTCGTACTCATCTTCGTTATGCATTCCGTCTTCATCACAGACACCTTTGATCAATACCCCATTGTCATCATAAAAGTATTCTTTGTACGTAGGAGGTGCTTGTCCGGTCCATGATTCGGAAACAAGCAAATCTCTGTCATTATACACATAGTTGGTTTCACCTGCCGGCTCTGTCCTGCTATAATCAAAAATATAACTTTTTGCAGTTATTATTCGTCCCTTCTCATCATACTCATAAACAATCTTGCCATGTGAACTATAAGTGTCTGTTATATTTCCGTTTTCATCATAATTATTGCTATACGTTTCATATGAGTCTTTTATCAATTCCCCATTTTCATCATATTCATACTGCATGAAACTCCCGTAACTTGTAGTCACCGTTTTCTTACGTAAAATGGGTTCCTTTTTATTTTCTATATCAGTTTCTTGTTCCTTATCATCTTCTTCATATTCGTTTTCCACAGCTATTTCTTCACTGATGTCATTAATTAAAGACGTAACGTATTCCTGAGTATCATCTGCGGCTGCACCTTGTTGTTTGCCGTTATTAAATACATCACAACCAATCAAAGCCACAAGAGAAAGGCATACTAAAGTACCAATGATTTTCTTCATAACATTAATTTCCTTAACTATATTCTGGATTGTCCGCAACTGCATGTTCCGACAAAGTTAGGATTTACTTTTCCACATTTTGAGCACTTCCACTCACCCTGTTTTACACTTTTTGTAGCTTCAGTTACTGCAACGGGTTTTGTGGGAATATCAAACCTTTCCATTTTTTCGTTTAACTCATCAACTTTATTTGCGGTTTTTCTTGAAAATTCAACCAGATTTAGATATGAAAGAACCGTCAAAGTAGAAATGTAATAAACCCCGATGGATACAGCTGTAGCAATCAAACCAAATACAATAAATACAAATGTTGTTATTCCACTGCCTTCATCATTTCCTCTGTCAAGCACATTTATAATTGCCGTAATCATAATTGAATAAGCAAAAAAACCCATAACGCTGGCCGATGACATCAGCCAGAATAAAATCTTAACAAGAGTTTCAAGTTTTTCTTCAACATAATCAAACATAAAATACCCCTCCGAAAATAAACATTTTTTAAATTATATCAATCCACATTATTCATATTAATAGCGATGTAATTATTGGCACAAAACCAGTAATAATTTGCATCTTTATCGCTTTGCATTTTCTTTCACTTTAACATCGTTTTATGTATAATTATTTCATGCATTATTATTACGTTCTTTCTTACTACTTAACCTTATACATAACATCGCTGATCATCGGATCTAATACCGTTGAATTTAAACCAAGACGCAAGTGGGCATGTCTTGCCACAATTCTGGGAATACTTATGCTTCCGGTATCGATCATGTGCTTCACCGATTACTTTGCAACAGGGTATGAACCATTACCTTTATCTTTTTATGCCATTTATTTAGTTTGCTTTATTCCGATCGTTTTCGGGACCTCTGCCGATAAGTTCCGCCATCGTTCCGGCGGATATATATTCAATTGGGTAATGATCTTTATCATAAGTTACTTGTGGAATCTGAGCCTTTCCATAGATGCCAGTGCTTTCGTGGCGTTGTTTTTCCCGAGTGTGATCCCGGTACGTGCTCTCTTCGATCTCTCTGATATATATGAGCTCATTATTCTTATACTGCTTAATATTTTCTCAACAATCGCAAGCTGCTTTATTTTAAAAAAGCTCTTATTGGTATTTAAAAATCGTCTTGTTTTTGTGATGATCAATTTCCTTTTTCTGATTCCTTCTTATATCCCTATTCTCAGAAAATTCGATTTTAATCAGTATATCGCTGCCGATTATTTAACCTTGGTTCTCATGATCTTATCTTTTCCAATAACATTACTTATGGTATTTATAACGATCAGGATTTACGATAAGATCCAACTCAAAAAATACTATTCGCAAATTGAGAACGAATACAGAAAAAAATATGAGATTTACAAACAATATTCGGATTTTTTCGAAGAATCAAAGAAATTTCGTCACGACCTGATCAACCATCTTTCGGTCTTATCCGCTTCAATTGAAGGTACAAACGAAAGCTCTTTTTATAATCAGGCAAAAGCAAATACCGAATCCATCATTCATGAAACACGAAAATTAAATGTTCTGGAATACTATTCCGCACCGCCGATTTTAAACGCTTTATTCACCATAAAAGAAAAATATGCCAAAGAGCACGACATTAACCTTATATATCAGATCTCCTTGTCGGGTACAACTCAGGTAAGCGGTTATGATCTGGTCGGGATAATTTCAAATCTTTTGGATAATGCTATTGAAGCTTGTGAAAAGATTTCCGATGCGGAAAAAGAACGAAAAATAATATTTAAGTTATTTAACAAAAATGATTTCCTTTGTATTGATATCACCAATAATATCAATCCTGAAGACAATCCTGTGATAAGCAATTTTAAAACCACTAAAAACAAAGCATTTGAACACGGTTTCGGTTCTCATATCATCACATCTATAATCAATAAATATGACGGATATTTCAATATCAAAAATGAGAATGAACAAATATCCATAAATATAGCTTTGAACAATTCATAATAGGGTATATAAAATGGCAAAGAAGATATTATCCAAAATACCATACACTCTTTTATTCGGTATACTTTATAAATATGCTTACATTTTTATGAGCATTTTTATAAAAGATCTGTCTATCCATCCGATAGAAGACTTCTCCCTTTGCTCTAATGTCTTAATCCTTATACCGGCCAATGCTTTTGCCATATTATGCGGAGCAGGCATAACAATTTTATTTCACCATCTGGAGCAGAGAATAAAAATTTCAACAACAGCGGAATGTATCAGAATATCAGCTCTGTCATTTATCTTATTTGTATTTCTGTTATCTTACAGATTATACTCGATCACACTGTATTATGAAACATACAAATCCTATGAAAGCTGGTCAATAACCATCCTTTGCACTATAATTAGCCTTCTTGTTCTTACAATATATTTTTACTATAATGAAATTGCAAAAAACACTACTAAAGAATGGTATTCTGTTATTCGAAAAATGCAAAGGGAAATCGATGCGGAAAATGATATCATAAATGATGAAATTGCTTTATTAAAATCAATTGAAACCAAAATCGAATCTTATTCGGAAATCATCGAATCTGCTCCTGACATTCCTGATGATATCAATGTATATTACAACGAGATTAAAGAATCTTATAATTCATTAATGCAAAAGGTGCCTAAATGAAGTGTAATTTTATAGCCATATGTGATGACAACGTCAAACTTGTCAATTCTCTTAAAGAGGATATTTT
Source organism: uncultured Lachnospiraceae bacterium (assembly GCA_902782715.1). Classification (GTDB taxonomy): domain Bacteria; phylum Bacillota; class Clostridia; order Lachnospirales; family Lachnospiraceae; genus UBA3766. Next base: position 9,102 of record CACZOG010000098.1, read on the forward strand.
ACATTTATTCCCAATATATGACAATAACGTCTTCGCTTTCAACGACTTTTCATCTTTATTTTCTTTTCTTAAAGAAAAAAAGAACTCAAACGGAATAGTCCTAATGGATATCGTTTTGGGAAACGAAAACGGAATAAACTGCGTAATAAATTTAAGAGAACTCAGTTCAATATGGAAAATCATATTTATGACCGGATACACCGATTATCTGTCGGATGTTTTTAATGCCGATCCGTCAGGTCTCTTATATAAACCAATCGATAAAGCGCATTTGAAAAATGCTATCGAAAATGTCCTTAAACAAATTGATAACGAAGCATCTTCACTATTAAATATCAATCTCGTAAAATCCGGAACCGTTGTACTTGACCCGGCAAAAATCGTTTTCATCGAATCTGATAAAAGAATCATAAACATTCATTTGCAAGGCAATGAAGTATATAAGAGTTATATGAAACTGGATGAAATCAGTAATAAACTGCCCAACTACTTCATAGCATGTCATAAAAGCTATGTTATTAATTCATTCATGATAGATAAATACACTAGCAATCTTCTGACCATGAAAGACGGTACTCAGATACCTGTTTCACGATCACATAAACAGGGTGTTAAAAACCTGTTTTTTGACAGCATATTCAGTAACTCTATATAATCTTTCGTTTATCCTCTATGCTTTAATAACTTGAAGCAATACTTCATCTCATCTCCGCCAATAAACAGCGGCACGGCTGTAACCAAAGCCAAACAAACGGAAATACTGCCTTTAACAAGAAATTCCACGATCAGATGCTCAGAAACCTTCCATGGTCTTATTGCGAAATAAGAAATAATCGTTAGAGCACAATATGAAATCAGTATTCGCAGCCAAAAAACGTAAAACGACAATGCGTTTGTTTCAAATTTATTTCTGTATAAAATAAATGTCTTCAAAACTATCTCAATAAACTTTGCGCAAATCGTTCCGATAAAAATCCCGATTATTCCTATTCTTATTCCAAGAATTACCGAAATCACCATATTAACTATATTTCCCAATAAGCCAATATATTTATCCATCCTGAAAAGTCCGGATACTTCCAAAAACTGCCACAATGGTTTCGCGCTGATATCAAGAAACAGAATGAAAACAGATATATATACAGCCGGATCGATCATAACATATTTTTCTCCAAGCCATATGGTTACAAACGATTCGCTCACACACATCAATCCCGAAGCGGCTATCATACCAAAAAGATAATAAATAAAAGTCAGTCTTTTCAACACCTCGATATTATGTTTTGAATCCGAAGTCACTGACAGATTACCGATGCTCGCTGCCACTCCCCCTGTAACTTTAGAGATCAAAGTCCTGAAAACCCTGTAGATCAATGCATAATTGCTGTAAAAGCCTACCTGAATAGTTCCAACCAGAACGGAAATCAGAATGTTGTCTGTCGAATTTGTGATCACTCCGGAAACTCTTTTCCAGAAAATATTTTTAATATTTGTAAATACTTCTTTTCTTTCGCTTTCTTCAAGTTTTTCCCGGTAGTCGACAAAAGGATATTTCCTGTCAACATATACAGACAGAATCAGATTAGTAACCACTGATTCAACAATAAGAAGAACCAAATATATAATAAAATTTTTAAAGACTAAAAGGGCTGCAACAAAAATCAGCACAAATATCAAATGAACCAGTGCCGTTATCAAAGAAACTAAATATTGTTTCTGATCCGCATTTAAAAGTGAGATTTTAAAAGAAAAAAGATATGTGCTTGCCGTCATGGTAACGAACAGCATAAAAACAATCCTTATATAAGAAACAGAAAAATCCACCTCATTAATAAGCAAATGCACGAACGGCATTATAGCAGTACCGATAATAAATATCGCTATTGCAATGGTATGATATGCTTTTCTGTATAAACCCATCAATTGGCTGATCTTCTTTTCATCATTCTCACTGATCGGTTTATAAAGGCTGTATATTATTGCCATTCCCGTTCCCATTTCAACAAGGGAAAGCATTGAAATGATCTCATTAAACAACCCGTTCAAACTCAGGTTTTCTATTCCCAAACTTTTAACCAGAGCTGTTCGAACAACAAAACTGACAGCAACGTTTATTGCTGTCGATAAAAGTCCAAATAATATATTGCGTATACTGTTTTTTGTTCTGGATTCTTTGTTCATTTCAATTGTTTTGCTAAAAATATGCACCGCCACCATGTGGCGGTGCATATTTGATCCAAGTTATTATAATTCAGCAGATTTTTTA
>CACZOG010000099.1 GCA_902782715.1 uncultured Lachnospiraceae bacterium
GTATCCTAAGTCCGATAAGGGCGTAAAGAATATTAATCTGTACGTTAATTCGGGCAGCATAGTCGGATTGCTTGGTGAGAGCGGATGTGGTAAATCCACTCTTGCGAAGTGCATCTCAAAACAGCTTCCGATCGATTCGGGAGAGATAAAATGCTCCAAACTCGGCTATATCTTCCAGGATAATTACGCAGCTCTTAACCCTGCAAAAAGGATCAATTGGCTTCTTCGCGAGACGATTAAGTATGCCAATCCTTCTGAGTTTAAGAATGCCGACGATCTGATAAAGGATATTTTAAAAGAAGTTGAGCTTGATGAGAGTATTTTGGAGCATTATCCGAGTGAACTTTCGGGTGGACAGAGACAGAGAGTCGGAATCGCAATGGCTCTTTTATCTGATCCTGATATACTTATAGCGGATGAGCCTGTTTCAGCACTTGATGTAACGGTTCAAAAGCAGGTAATTAAGCTTATTAAGAAGATCAATGAAGAGAAGAATCTTGCAATTCTTTTTATCTCGCACGATATTAAGGTTGTAAGGGAGATCTGCAATTACATTTACATCATAAAAGACGGTGAAGTGATCGAAGAGGGCGAGAGTGAGGATCTTTTTACGAATCCTTCATGCGAATACACAAAGAACCTCCTTGACAGTTCATATCTTACGCAGGAATAAAATTATTTAAGTACCTGTCAGGCTTAAAAAGCCGGCAAAATACGGAGAGATATGTTAGATAAATTCAGACCGGACATTAAGGTCGACTCTACCTACAATATAGATTTTGACGCACTTTTCTCTGAGGGTATCAGGGGTATCATTTTTGATATAGACAATACCCTTGTGCCTCACGATGCCCCGTGCACGGATGAAAGTGACGCACTTTTAAGACGGCTTCTGGATAAAGGATTTAAGCTTTTTATCATCTCAAACAATGAGAAAGAAAGATGCGAGATTTTTATTCCGAATGTAAAGATAGATTATATCTCAAAGGGCGGGAAACCTAAGAAAGACAGTTATTTAAAAGCTTTTGACATTATGGGACTTGAAAGATCTCAGGTTGCTGCTGTAGGAGATCAGCTTTTTACCGATTGTTTGGGTGCAAAGAATGCCGGCATCAAGTTTATTAAAGTCGGAATAATCTCGAAGAAGGAACCACCTCATATCAAACTTAAACGTATACTTGAAAAACCGATCGAACTGCTGACTAAATAAAAGAGATTTATAGTGTAAAAAGGGAACAGAGATTTAAGATCTGTTATGTGTAAATCAATATGATAAAAGCAGAGAATGTTAGCAAACAATTTATACGAAATGTCAGAAATGACGAAAAGGGAAAAGCCTCTTTCAAAAGAAGAACGAAAGAGGAGTTTTATGCTGTAAACGGAGTATCGCTTGAAGCAAAAGAAGGCGAGATCCTTGGCATTCTCGGTCCTAACGGAGCGGGCAAGACCACGCTTCTTCGTATGCTCTCATGCATTATGGAGCCTACCGACGGAAATATCGAAATCTACGACCGTGATTCAAATCTCATCACGGATATGGTCGAAAAGAAGAAACATATCGGATATCTTTCCGGTAATACTAAGTTATATAACCGATTCTCAACACGTGAGCTTCTTTGGATCCTTGCCGACATATACGGAATTTCCAAAGAGGATACCGAAAGCAGAATTGAATTCATCGAAAACGTTCTTGAAATGCATTCCTTTATCGACAACAGAATAGAGAAACTTTCAACGGGACAGACACAGAGGGCAAACATCGCCAGATGTCTTATTCATACCCCGGATATTTATATCTTTGACGAACCGACTTTGGGACTTGACGTAATAAGTTCAGATGCCATTGTCAATTTCATGAAGAAGGAAAAAGAGAACAACAAATGCGTGCTTTATTCCACTCATTACATGGAAGAAGCACAGTATCTCTGCGACCGCATCTTCATGATCTATAAGGGTCAGAAGATCGCTTACGGTACACCCGCAGAACTCATGGAAGCAACATCAACTGACAACCTTCGTGATACTTTTAAAGTGCTTATCAATAAGGAGGGCGGAAGTGATGAATTTTAGAATAGTCAAAACCCTTCTTAAAAAAGAACTGACGGATATTTTCAGAGATACGAAGACCATAATCATCATGGTTGCAATACCCCTGATCCTTTATCCTTTGCTCTTCCTTGCATCCGTTCTTATAACATCCAATATGTTAAAAGAATCAACTGAGAAGACATATAATGTTTCAATTGTCGCAAACGATTCAGACAGAGCAGTTGTAAACAGGCTGCTTGATGATGCATTGGAAAAATTCGAATATCATTTTGAGATAGTTGAACCCGATTCTGATGATTATGAGAAATTAATAAGGAAAAATACGATTGATGCGGTAATAGAAGCAAAGTCGGATAACGGCGAGCTTGGTAATATAACGATTTACAGCATGTCGTCTTTGACTAAGTCAGATACCTGCAGATCAATGATCGAGAAGGTTTTTGAGGATTATAAGGATGAAATAACCGAGAATAAGCTTCGCGAGGCTTTGGATGACTATGATTCTCTTACATCTGAACCGTTCGAAATAACATCAACCAATTACTCGAGCAAAGAAGAGACCACGGGTATGCTTGTGGGCAACGTTATGCCATTTATGATGGTTATAAGTGTCCTGATCGGTGTTTCGACGATAGCTGTGGATATTTCCGTAGGTGAAAAAGAAAGAGGTACGCTTGAGACTTTGATCACCATTCCGGTTAATAATATGGAGATTGTTATTGCCAAGTTCTTTGCGACAACAGTTATTGCTATGTTCTCGTTATCACTGAATATTTTTTCATTCGGACTGATCGGATTTTATATGTTTCATTCCGCTAAGATCGCATCAGAATCGATGGGAGATTTCAGTCTGATCTCATTTATCCCGTCAGTGCTGATAATGATTCCCTTAATGGTATTATTTACCATGTTTATTTCGGCATTGTGCTTATGTATTGATTTTACAGCAAAGAGTGTAAAGGAAGCCAATAATTATACAACTCCGTTGATGCTCATATTAGTTATGGGAACAGGTGCTGCAGTTTTGATGAACATGAAGTTTAATTACGTTTATGCGCTTATACCCGTTTTAAACATTTCACTTCTGATAAAAGATCTGTTTATGCTTAAATTCGATGCGACCATGATTGCACTTGTTTTCGGTGCAACTATTCTACACACGATGGCTGCGGTTTTTGCAATGACGAAAATCTTTTCTTCTGAGGATATTCTTTTCTCTGAAGGTCTTAAATCTTTCAAACTGTTCGAAAAGAGATCGAATATGAAAGAAGGTCAGATTCCCGGAATCGGAGATATAGTATTCATGTTTGTTCTGATGTTTCTTCTGTCAAATTTTGTAGGCGGATACATTGCGATAGAACATGGTTTTCTCGGAGTGATAATATCCCAGCTGATCGTTTTTCTTATTCCGGTTATTTATTCATGGTACATTAAAGTTGATTTTAAAAACCTTTATACGCTTAATGCCCCTAAGGCAAAAGATGTGATCGGTGTTTTATTCTTTGTTTTTGGGGCATATATAATAAACACTTTATTCGGAACATATCTGATCCAGTGGTTTCCTAAGCTTGCCGAGACTAATGATAATTTAGGATCAATGATCGGAATGGGAGGTTTTGTGCCTTCTTTGATAGTGATCGGAATGCTTCCCGCAATTGCAGAAGAAACTGCTTTCAGAGGTTTTTTATACGGAACACTCAAGAATAAAAAAATTCCCATCGCCGTTACAATGATAATAACCGCACTTGTTTTTGCGGCATATCATATGAACCTTTTACAGTTTATCTATGTAACGCTTCTGGGACTTTTAATGTCGTATATTATTTATAATTCAAACAGCATTTTTATTACTGCGATATTCCATCTGATCAATAATTCTCTTACTGTAATAATCCAGTTTAAAAGCGAGTGGCTAGAAAAAATACCTTTGCTTCAAAATGAAACTCCGGGTTTAAGTGATACCCTTATACTTCTTGGTATCGGACTTGCCTTGCTGGTGATCGGTTTTATTATTTCCGATAATAAATTCGGTATTTTTTCTCATTCCAAACCGTCCGGAAAAACTCTGGAATAATAATCGTTTGTTATCATCAGCTTAGCGTATTTCCATTTGTTTGAAATGATGTTCTGGACATCGTTTATATATTGTTTTTCGTCTTCAATTTCAGTGTTCGCAGTGAATTCTTTTGTTACGGCATCGTAACTTCCCGCATCTGTTATGAAACTGTATCTGTTGCCTATGGGAATGATCACAAGGGGGATTGTCGATGATACCTCTCCATGAGTGTAATTGGACGCAAAAATATCTCTGCCGGAATATAATCTTGAATCGTATTCGATACCGAAAAGATTAGCGATCGTAGGGGTAATATCGATGGAGGAGCAGGGCGTATCGACATAGATGGGTTCTTCCATTGAACTGCAGTACATTATCAGAGTGCTCTGATATCTTGATATGGATTTGGGCGTATCTTCTATGCCTGATAGTTCAACATAATAATCTTCTTCATTTCCTTCCGACATAGCATAAGGATAATGATCGGCTCCAAGGACGATAACCGTATCATCAGCAATTCCTGCTTCTTCGAGTTTTTTAAGCAGATATTCCATTGCAAGATCCAATTCCTTGTTGCATGCCATATAAGCCTGAACGCTCTGAGATGCATCGGGAAAAGCTTCTTTGGCCTCTTCCTTGTGCTTGCTTGACATGGCATTTCCGCCCCAATTGTAATTACAATGGCCGCTCACAGTCATGTAATATGTGTGAAAAGGAACATTGTCCGCTTTGTAATTGTCTATCATCTCATCTACGGTTGCTTCCATCATTTCAAGGTCTGAATATGGCCATGTACGGTGCTCGAGTTTAAGACCGTTTCCGACACCTTTGTAATCATATCCGAGATTCGGATGTGTTTTGTCACGATCGTAAAAATCAAAAGTATTATTGTGATATGCTTTGCAAACATAACCTTCTCTTGAAAAAAGACCTGCGGGAGAGTAAGGCATATACTTATCTGCGGAAACCGTAAACGAATTACCCGCATCTATCCACTCGGGAATGATTCCAGTCAGATTGGCAAATTCACCGCCTGTTGTGGATAATGACCATGAAGGCTGGTAATAATTCTCAAAAACGAAACCGTTATTGGCGAGTTTATAAAGAGTAGGAGTGAATTCTTCATCAACGGCATAGGGACAGAAAGCCTCAGCTGTTATGAAAATGAGATTCTTGCCTTTAAAATATCCTGTATATTCATTCTGTTTCGTTGGTTCGAGAGAGCCGAAGTATTCATGCATTTTCTTGACTGTTCCGTTTGATTCATTCTCGATCAATTCAGCAAAATCGACGGTCATATTGTATTGGTATTCGACAGGCTCGGGCAAAACATCGTCTGCCTCGTTATTGTTTCCTTGTAATTCGCCGTTTTCGGGATCAATAATTTCTGAGGATGTGTCGCTGCTGTTTGATGAGTCGGAAGAATTGACTTCCAATGCGGAAGAATTATCAGCATTTGTGAAATTATCTGATATTGAATTGTTTGGAAGCATATTATCATTACCGGGTTGATCGTCTGCGACCCAGAGCGTGTATGTTTCGTCATCAATATCAGGTTCGGGAGTACTTAAGATCATATAGCTCATCTCGAGCCTGAATGAGCATAAAAGACCGAATCTGGGAACGGCTTTAAATACTGTAAAATCACTTGTATATATATTGCTGTCAGGGCCTAATCTTCCGATCATGGAAGCGGCAAGCTGAAAAACGACAAAAGGAACGAGAAGTGTGGGAAGCAGTTTTACGGAAAGCTTTCTTTTAGGCAGAATCCAGGGAAATAACATGAGAAAATCAATTACCGGAACGAAGAAGAATAATTCTTCAAGCCAGTATTCTGCTGCAACAGCCCAGACAACGTCCGAAAAATCATTCATTACGTTTCCCGTAGCACCTGCTGCATAAACTAAACCATAATACATTTTGTAGAATACATTACAGTCGTATTCCACACAAAAAATAAGCCATAGTATTATCAGTGTTATTAACGAGAGAATACGGGAAAGAACTACAGGCCGTATAAGTGAGAAAATTAAAGCGAGAAGAAATCCCACGGCCAGCGAAAACAGTATTGTGGTTAAAAGAGAAATATCAAAAAAAGTATTATATTCGTCCATGCCCTTAAGCATGAGTTCGAAATATAATATCGCAAGAGGGTAGAAGATCACAGCAGGTAAAGCTGCCTTGATCCTGTTCTTTTTTGAATTTTTATATGATTTATCGACGTTATCGTCGTTTGTATCGCTCATTATTTCCTCGATCTGTAAATAATATATGATTATACTACAAATCCGAAAAAAGAATTTGAAATTTTTGTGATTAAAAATCCAGATCGAAAATATCTGTCAGATTGATCTTTGTCCCGTCGCATAAAAGGAGCAGATTCTGATAAGGATCGATCTTCTTTACGCATTCGGTTATGGTAAGATACTGACCGCCTTCCTTGAATTCGTCTTCTGCGAAGTACGTGACAGTTACTGAGGGACTGGAATCTATCATTTCTTCGATGTATTTAAGCTTATTGTTGATTATCCCGATTTCATCCTCGGTCAGATCGATCCTGCTCTGAGTAAGTCTTGCAGTTTCTTTGACAGAATCGTCATATCCGGTAAGTGCTGCAAAAGGAGAAAACTGTGCGGCTCTGTCAAGCATGCTCATATGAGGTCTTTTATTAGATTGATAATGAGGATGATCGATGATATCGTCATATTTGCTCATGATCTGTGACCTCCGATCTGCCGGTTTCTTTCTCTGGCTGTAGCGCCTTCAAGGAAATCGGTTCCTTTAAGGATCGCATTTTTGCCGTATTTGTTTTTTATCTGTAACGAAGCCAGCTGCATGGCTTTTTCTTTTTTTAATTCCTCGTCTTCTTTTTCTCTTTGATCGTAATCTACAAAGAAACTTAATTGTTCCTCATGCTCATCTGCCTCGAATTCACGCTCGTATACTATGTTGCAGGCGGCGATACTAAGACGTCTGACTTCAAGGGCAGGGTCTGCGATCTCTTCATAAAGACTAAGGGCAGCATCCACGATCATTTTTGAAGAGGATGTCATGCGTGTCAGATTGGCAGTGCCGTGGGCATATTTGGGCGTGAGACGTCCATATCGGTCAGCTTTTATCTCTCCCTCAAAATTATTGATACTGACGGGATCTTTGAAATTCTCGTATCCGAGATGAAGTACGATCTGTTTGGTTATAAGTCCTTTTGAAAGCAGATCAAGCGAAAGATTGTCTGCCATTTCGCGAACTATAATGGCACATTCGTCATGTTTGTAAGGACGGGTAAGTACCTGCCCCGTGCTTATGCTGTTGCTTGAAGGTCTGAATTTCTTTATGTATTCGATTGTAGTAGGCTCCCAGCCCCATGCATGGTCAATAAGAAGTTCTGCATTGATCCCGAAAACTTTGTAAAGCTGATTCTCGTTGTATTCAGAGAAGCGCGCAAGTTCTCCAAGGGTATAAATGCCCATATTGTAAAGACGTCTTGCTGTTCCGGGACCGATCCTCCAGAAATCGGTAAGAGGCTTGTGGTCCCAGAGGAGTTCCCTGAAGCTTCTTTCATTAAGCTCGGCTATCCTGACGCCGTCTTTATCCGCAGGGATATGTTTTGCAACGATATCCATTGCTATTTTGCAAAGAAACAGATTGGTTCCGATACCAACCGTTGCGGTTATCTGTGTTTCGCTTAAAACATCCGATATTATCCGTCTTGCCAGTTCGTGAGCCGTCATATTATAGAGTTTAAGGTACTGGGTTACATCCATGAAGACCTCGTCGCATGAATAGACGTGAATGTCTTCGGGAGATATGTATTTTAAATAGATTTTATAGATCCTTGTACTGTATTTCATGTACATAGACATTCTGGGAACGGCTGTAATGAAATCAAGCTTTACAGAAGGATCTTTAGAAATATCAACGGCATCGTAAGAAGAAGAGGTGAATTCCCTTCCGGGTGCTTTTCTCTGACGTTCGTAGTTAACCGCATCGACTCTTTGAATAACTTCAAAAAGTCTGGCTCTTCCGGGTATCCCGTAGGATTTAAGAGAAGGAGAAACAGCCAGACAGATCGTTTTCTCGGTTCTTTCCGCATCGGCAACAACCAGATTGGTGCGAAGCGGATCGAGTTTGCGTTCGACGCATTCAACCGAGGCATAAAAACTTTTCAGATCGATTGCAATATAAGTTCGTTCTTTGTTCATAATTTATCATTTTTAAGTATTTTATTATGAAAATATTATCGAACATATGTTTGAATATGTCAATATTTAAATATAATATATATTATATTTATTGATGGACAAACTTGATAGGAGTATAATATCAATGATGTGAGCAAATTTTATTGGTTTTGTTAAAAAAGCAAAATATTATTATTTTTAGGCGGGTAAAGATTATGATAAGAATTGTCCTTGCAGATCCTAATATGGAGTATTTAACCAGACTGGAAAACGTACTGGCTAATTACAAAGATTTGGCAATATCGATTTATACTGAAAAAGCAGCGTTGGAAAATGCTCTTCGTTCAAAGAAAATCGATATTCTTCTTTTTGAAAGCTCCATTTATGACGGTCAGGTTAGTCTTGGAAAAGATACGCTGGCAATTATGCTTTATGATGTGGAAGAAGCTATCCCGGACAGCTGCAAGGAATTCAAAAAAGTTAATAAATACCAGAGAATCGGTACTATTTATCAGCAGGTAATGTATGAGTTTTCGGAGTATGCCAGAAACAGGGGAATTGTTATCGGCGGTACGAAAAC
>CACZOG010000100.1 GCA_902782715.1 uncultured Lachnospiraceae bacterium
AAGTTCCGATAAAACCTTGCCCGAAGCGTTGATAAAACATGTCGGAGCGCTCTGGAAGGGAGTGATCGCATCGACCGCAAAGATCGGAGTTACGTTCTCCGCAGCCCTCGATATCAGGTGGCTTCTTAAAACATTGTATTTATCCGTTTCGTCGGTGTCCGAGACCGCATAAAAGATAACTATGTTAAGATCTGTTCCTGCTTTGTAAAGCTCTCTGAAATACTCCGGGAAACGTGCTTCGAAGCAGATCCTAACACCTACTTTTAATCCGTTTAAATCAAATACCCCGTCATTATTTCCTCTTTCGAAATTATCCGAATCCCAGCCGTATAAAGCGCGTTTATCGTAGTGTCTTATCTCTTTTTCGGGAGATATCAAAAACGCTCTGTTATAATACTTTTCGTCAAAAGCTATGCTGCCGACAATGATCGAAATATCATGCTCATCGGACAGCTCCTGAAACTCATTTAAAACTGCGGGAAGTGCTTTTATATCAAAGTCTTTTGAGCCCGGAATATCCGTGGGCGGGTATCCCGAAACCGCGCACTCGGGGAAAACAATGAGTTCAGCCCCTTTATCTGCCGCTTCTTTTATCGCATTTTTGATCTTTTCCGTATTCTTTTTTACGTCGCCTGTTACCGCGAACTGAAAAAGTGCCGTTCTCATTTTTATCCTCTTTTTTAGATCATGAACCTGTGCCTGAATATTTTGAAGCACCCCACATCCATATCCTGTAAGAAATATAGAAGAAGATGATTCCGTAGACCGGTGAAAACCATGTAAGGAACGGGATCTCAGCCGGACGAAGGATCACGAGACTCGGGAAGTATGCTATGAATGCTATCGGAATTATGAATGTAAAGATGATCCTGAAAAATATCGGGAAAATAGTGACCGGATATTTAGCATAATCCCTGAATTTGTTCATCGTAACCATGATGTAGCCCGAGTTTGTAAGGAAGAAGCAGCTTGCCGCAGCGATGTTCATGATCGCAACCATGAAAAGCGAAGCCGCGAAAAGAGCCACGATAAGTGCCGCAATGTTCACAAATGTTACGGGCAGGTCAAGCTTGTACCATGCATAAACGATGGTTCCCATTCCGACGAAAAACTGTCCGAGTCCCTTGGTATCAAAGTCTTCCGAAATGTAGTAGAAGAATACATTGATGGGGCGGAAGCAGTATTTGATGAATTCGCCGTCATAAACATAATGTCTTAAATGCCAGTTGTTGTCAAATAAACACTGAAGCGGAGTAAGTGCCACGAGCGAGAAGCCGTATAAGAAAAGCATCTCGTGATACGACCATCCGCAGACACTCGGGAAATTAAGGAACATGATGTAGAATGCAAGAAGCTCCGAAACATCGGTTAAGATCATTCCGATCATCGAAATAATGAAATCCGAACGATAGCTCATCTTGCTCTTAATGTCCTGAATTATTATTTTTCTGTATATTGATATGTAAAACCCTAATCTTTTCATTTCTGTCACCTGTTTCTGCTTCCGGGAAACGTTTTTTGTTTCCCGGGCATTTTTTTATCAGCCGCCGTTAACCGTGATAACTCTCTCTGAAAGTTTCCAGAAGATCTTTCCTATCAGTATGAGCGCAATAGCCCATAATGCCTGTTCTCCAAGCATGATAAAAGATTCTCCGATTCCCATTTCATGTCCTTTGGTAAGGAAGGTTAACGGTGTATTGTAGATCGCATGGAAAGGTAAAAACATCGCTATTTTACGAAGTGTTTCGGGGAAGAATGCCAGAGGCACTGTAGCTCCCGATAAGAAAAGAACCACCACTTCCTTCATGATGTTAATGCCCCATGTGGACTGTGTGTAAAGGCAGATCGTACCTACGAAAAAGTCGATCGCGAAGTTAATGAGCATTCCTAAAAGAGCTGCCGCAAGGTAGAAGAGAAGATTCACTCCCATATGGATCGCTCCCCTGGTGATTATCTGCACGATAAAGAATGTAGGTATAAAAGTCACGACAAATGCACAAAGGTTTCCCCCCTCAATACCGAAGAGCAGATACTGCGAATACGGTACGGGTTTTAAAAGATTAAGTACTATCTTGCCGCTCTGGATGGATCTGCCCATCTCCCAGACGAGATATGCTTCCATAAAAGTAAACTGAGCCGAAGCGAGTACCAGATAGATCATGGTATCGTTAAAACTCATTCCGTTTATGACGGCATTGTCCACGGAGGCGTAGATCGCTCTCCATAAATTGTAAATAACTATTAAATATATGATGTTGCCAAGCAACATTACGAACGCACTCAGTCTGAACTGCATGAAATCCATAATGGATGCACGAACGAGTGCGGCACATGCTTTTATTCTCATTGTGTCTCCTTTTCCGCCTCATCAGTCGTTTTCGCCGGCTGATCGGCGGTTTTAATTAGCTTTCTTTAGGTTCTCCGCATCCTCGTAGATCTTGCGGATAACGCTTTCGGTCGAGATCTCCTCAAGACGGACATCGTAAACTTTCATCTTCTCCTGAATGTGGTTAAGCACCTTCATGAGTCTTACCTGTGACTCGTCGATAAGAATGCTGCACCAGCCTTCGTCGGTTGTTGCGAATGTGAAATCCTTGTCGGTAAAATCCTCTTTTACGATGGTTTCAACTGCCGTAAGTTCCGCATTCTTCTCGTCTTCGGAAAGTTCTTCCGGATGTTTCTTTGTCTTGATGAGCAGAGTTCTGTAAGCTCCGAAGAAGCTTCTTAAGTGCTCGATATCGTTATCGTAAAGCATGGTTCCCTTATCGATGATAACGATCCTCTCGCATAAAGCATCAACATCACCCATGTCGTGGGTTGTAAGGATAACCGTGGTATTTTTCTCTTTGTTTAATGCCTTGATGAGGTTTCTTATCTTTGCCTTCATCGAGACATCAAGTCCTATGGTCGGCTCATCAAGGAAAACGATGGGCGGATTGTGTAAAAACGCCGCTAAGATATCACTTAAGGTTCTCTGTCCCAAAGACATCTGACGAACGGGCTTCGAATAAAGTTCCTTAATATCTACAAGTGACTCGTAAAGTGTGAGCATGTCCTTGTAATCCTTATCCGAGATACCGTAAATATCTTTTAAAAGCTTAAAAGATTCGATCAGAGGAAGCGACCACCAGAGCTGGGATCTCTGTCCGAAAACTACGCCGATGTTCTGGGCATTGGCGGTTCTGTTCTTGTAAGGGATCCTTCCGTTAACAAGGATCTCGCCTCTCGTGGGCTGAAGAACTCCGGTCATCATTTTGATAGTGGTTGATTTGCCGGCTCCGTTAGGTCCCAAGTACCCTACGATCTCGCCGGGCTTGATGTTCATCGAAACATCGTTAACCGCTTTGATTATCTTGTAATCTCTTGAAAACAGGTCCTGAAAGCTTCCTTTCAGGCCTTCATGTCTGTTTAAGACTTTAAATTCTTTATCTACATTTTTAAGTTCAATTACGTATTCCATTTTTTACCCTTTCTTTTTGCGGTCTGAACGGGGCCCCTTATGTTCATGCCGCTTTTATTTGAAACTCTTTACCATTAATATGTCATCCGCATAAGTTCCGTCGTCGTATCTGTTGGCGTTTGGCTTTCTGCCGGTCTCCTTAAATCCGAAACTTTCATACATATGCATTGCTCTGTCGTTATGCTCGATAACTATTAACTCCGCCTGCTCAAATCCTGCTTTTTCGATCTCTTCGAGCAAAACTTCAAACATCACTTTTCCGATACCCTGACCGGTAAACTTTTGTAAAAGTGCGATGCCCACGCTTGCTCTGTGAGCATATCTTCGGCTTCCGGAAACTCTCATAAAAGAGCAGTTTCCGACATGTTCGCCGTCTAAAAATCCGATTATGAGCATGCCTCCGTCTGAATCTCTGTGGCTGTTTAAAAACTCAATTTCTTCTTCGAGACTTAAGTCCATCTCATCGCTCTCAGCCATCAGAAATCTTGTTTCGCCGCATGCTTTCTTAATATACTGTCTGAGCATTTCGGCATCTTCTTCTCCCGGTGCTTTAAGCACAAGTTCTTTTCCGTTTATATCAAATCTTCTTTCTTCAAATATCATTTTCTTTCCTCCTAAAGTCAGTCTTATAAGATCGTTTTCTGCTTTAAATGCTCTGCTTAAGATAGCAGTATTCGTACACCTTCTTATATCCGAGTTTCTTATAAAGATTGACCGCCGTTTCATTATCTTTCATTACCTGAAGATACGAATATTTGGCACCCATTTCTTTGGATTTAAGGATCGCCGCCAGGCAGAGCTTCTTTCCAAGTCCCAGTCCGCGGTATTTTTTATCCACGATCACGTTATGCAAAAGACTGTATTCGTCTTCGATCGCACATGAGGCAACTGCTGCCGCTTCGCCCTCGTAAAATACCGTAACGTAAAGCTTGGTAATCTTGCTGTTCTCATGAAACTGCTTGTAAGCTTCTATTTTCTTTTCATCCGTAAAACCTTCGAATTCAAAATACGGATCGAACCATTCGGACGCATTGTCACTGAAGATCACATCCTTAAATATTTCCGCCTTTTTTGATTCAAGGTCTTCATCGTTATCGGATGAGTTTTTCAAAACATCCTTAAACTCTTCATCGTCGGTATCAAGGATCATAACGTCGGATGGTGTTACAACCTTGTATCCCCTGTTTAAAAGATAGTCGGATAATTCCTTATCCGCATCCGTCACCTTGAAATTACATGGCAGACCCTTCGCCGCGTAAAGATTCTCGCAGTAAACGACCTTGTCTTCCATACGCTTTGTCGAATCCTCGTAAACACTTACCGAGTTCGCACGTCCCGTATATCCGTTTCCGAAACGGATCTCCCAGCCGTCGTATTCCGATATTTCATTGGCCGTCCATCCGTTGGCAGCCTTCTTTTCCAGTTCACGTATTTCATTTATCTTCATTATTTCACCTGATTTCTCATAATCCGGATTTCGATCATAACTCTTTATTTTATCGAAATCCCTTTTTTTATCTCGTCCACTTGTAAAGCTGTGCGTAAATACCGTTCTTTGCCATAAGCTCGTCGTGTGTTCCGGACTCTTCAATGCCGTTTTCCGTAAGGACCAGGATTCTCTCGGCATTTTTTATGGTAGAAAGTCTGTGCGCGATAACGAATGTGGTTCTGTTGGCCGCAAGCTTTTCAAGGGATTCTTTTACGATGTTTTCACTTTCATTATCAAGAGCACTCGTCGCCTCATCGAAAATGAGGATAGGAGGGTTCTTTAAGAACACTCTGGCAATCGAAAGTCTCTGCTTCTGACCGCCTGAGAGTTTGACACCTCTCTGTCCG
The DNA here is from genome assembly GCA_902782715.1 of uncultured Lachnospiraceae bacterium. Taxonomy (GTDB): domain Bacteria; phylum Bacillota; class Clostridia; order Lachnospirales; family Lachnospiraceae; genus UBA3766. The sequence goes on from CACZOG010000100.1 coordinate 5,297, forward strand.
ATATCTGTTTCATATCCGTTAGGAAGGCTCTCGATGAACTCATGCGCATTTGCAAGTTTTGCCGCTTCGATGACTTCCTCCCTCGTTGCATCGGGCTTTCCGTAAAGGATATTGTCATAAACCGTTCCCGCAAAAAGATATACGTCCTGCTGCACGATCCCGATATTGTTTCTAAGGCTCTTAAGTGTTACTTCTCTTATGTCTTTACCGTCAATGCTGATGCTTCCCTTGGTTACTTCGTAAAATCTCGGGATAAGGCTGCAGAGCGTTGTTTTTCCGCCGCCCGACGAACCTACCAGTGCAACATACGAACCGGCTTTGACATCCAGGTTGATATGTCTTAATACTCTGTGTGCAGAGTCCTTATACTTAAATGACACATCGTCAAATTTTATATCACCTTTTACGTCCTTAAGTTCAACGGCGCCCGGTGCATCCACGATATCGGGCTCGATATCAAGCATCTCCATGAATCTTTCGAATCCCGAATAGCCGTTCTGGAACTGCTCCGTAAAATCGATCAGTGTTCTTATGGGATCCGTAAACACATTTATATATAAAAGGAATGTTACGAAATCCTCGACTCTGACGAGGCCCTTGGCCATCAGTATTCCGCCTGCCATAATGACCGCTATGTTGATAAGCAGTGTAAAGGCGTTGACTCCCGAGTGGAAGAATCCCATATAAAAGTAGCTGTTACGCTTGGCTTTTAAGAATGCATCATTGCCTGCCTTAAATTTTTGATTTTCAATATCTTCGTTGGCGAATGATTTGACCACTCTAATGCCTGATAAGTTATCCTCTATCTGAGTGTTGATATCTCCGATCTTAACCCTGTTTTCCTTAAACGCCCTCTTCATTCTTTTGTTTAAAAAAAGTGCGTATAAAAACATAAATGGCAATAGCGCGAATGCAGCAATTGCCAAGTACGGACTTATTATAAAAAGGATGACGAACGCTCCGATGATCTTGATCGCCGATATCGCAATGTTCTCAGGTCCATGGTGAAGAAGCTCGGTGATGTCGAAAAGATCGCTCGTCACTCTGCTCATCAGCCCGCCGACTTTTTGCTCATCATAAAAGGAGAAAGATAACTTCTGGTAATGGGCAAACAATTCCGCTCTCATATTGTATTCCATTCTCGCACCCATCATATGTCCAACATACGCGATAAAATAATTCGAAAAGAACTGTATGATAACGAGAATGATCAGTGCTATTCCTATGATGGTTATTAACTTTACCGCATCATTAACATCCATAGCTGTTACGTTCTTGGTAATGTATCTGACAGGAAGCGGAATGATGAGCGCTATTGCAGATGCCAGAAATGCAAAGAACATATCCAGAATGAATATTCCCATATACGGCTTGTAATAACTGAGTAATTTTTTCAGGTTTTTTCTCATATCTGCTTCCTCCTTATGTAATATAGTTGGATTGAGGATTTTGTGTTTTTTACGTTTTGTGTTAAATATTTATAATCGCGAAATCCTCGTTCCTATGGTTTGAAAGTATATTACAATGAAATTCAAAAAAATACCCTGAAAATTCCGCATTTTTATAACAATATTACAGCGGTGTAAAATTGTGATAAAATTGTGAAATATAATTGTTATAATCCTATTGATTTATAATCTGTTATGATGTGAAATATATTTGTAATTATTTTTAACAACTTGTTCGGAAAAATATAATACTATTTCCGGTATTTGTAAAGGTATTTAATAAGAAGGTGCGGTTATGATAAAAGAATGGCGCGGTTTTATTCAGAAAAGATCAAACGGTTCGGAAAAGGTCAATTATGACGATCCCAATTTTCCTTCCTATGTATACTGCGGCTACGTTTACCCTTCATCAACCTGGGCAAATGACCCTCACTTTCATGATGACGTGGAGCTTTTGTGCGTAACCAACGGGTATCTTGCATATAACATAAACGGTGAAGAAGTCTTTATAAATGAAGGGGATACGATCTTTGTCAATTCCAGACAGATCCACTTTAATGCCCCTAAAAGAGAAGCGCGGACAGACTATGTCATCGTCATTTTCCACCCCAGGGTACTCTGTGCCTCCAATATTGTGGAGAATAAATACATAAAAGCCGTTACGGAAAATTCCAATGTTCCTTTTATCCGTTTTGACCATACGGATGAGATCGGAGAGAAGATCCACGATCTGATGGTTGAGGCTCCGCATTATCTCGGAAATGAGTTTCTTCTGACCAAACAGTTTTATGCGATATGGGAGCAGGTCCTTAAATCCTTAGGCAGCACCGATTATACCGATTACCGCTACTCGGATTCCCAGGTTGATTCCTTAAAAGCAATGCTTACCTTTATCCAGGAAAACTACAATTCGAATATCAAACTTGACGATATCGCCGCTGCGGGCAATGTGAGCAGGACATTCTGCAACAATCTTTTCCATAAATATACGGATCAGACGCCCATCGAAAACCTGACGCGATTCAGGGTGAGCAAAGTAGCGGAACTTCTTAACTCAAGCAGTCTCTCGATGTCCGAGATCGCTTACAACACAGGGTTTGCATCAGCAAGTTACATGGCGGAATCCTTCAAAAAATACTACGGTGAATCGCCGAGAAGTTTTAAGGCCAACCACCTGCATACTCCGAGAGGTTCTTTTGAGATCACCGATACATCAGCCTCAAACACTGATACAGCAATTTTAAACACCGATACATCCGCCTTAAACACCGAGACCCCGAGACAAAATGCCGGTATTGACTGCCCGCGATGTAAGAATGATTAAATATTTATCCCTTCTTTTTTTAGAAATAAAACAGCCGGACCCTTTTTAGAGTCCGGCTTTATCATTCTTACGGTGCATTCTGATTTATGCCTGCTTCTTATATGTGAAGTTCTTAAATGTTACGTATCCGCCTTCCTGTCCGTTGCCCGATGCATAAAGACCGATACAGCATCCTACGAAACCTCCCGCTACTTCAGTCGAAAGATTGGAAACTTCAGCTTCTCCGAGATATTCGTCTCCTGCGTATCCCTTAGTATTTAAGCCTTCGACTTTGATCGTGAGCTTAACGATTCCATCTTTTGCGATGTTTGAAAGAGGAGCGCTTCCTACGATCTTGTCTTCGCCGTTTTTGCAGATGACCATATTGCACTTCGTACCGTCAACCTCAACACGAAGATTGTAAAGGTTGTTCTGAAGAAGCACAAGTCCGGCGCTTTCGTTTACTTCGAGAGCCGAAACATCAAGTTCCGCGGTACTTTCAAAATAATGATGCTGCTGTCTTATGGCAACGAACGAAGGTGAAGCAACTGCCTTAATATCGTCTGACTGAACCTTAAGTTTAAGTCCTTCACCGTCAAGTGAATACATATCCGAAGGATAATTTCTTAAGAATAAGAATTCGTCTCCGAGTTCCTTCATTTCTGAAAATTTATAATCTTTGTCGGTTCCGGGGATCGTTGTCTTATTGCCCGTTCTTACGGTATACGATGAAGGATCTTTTAAAGGATCCCACTCGGGCAGGTCGATCTCAACCGTATCGGTAAGCATTCCTACTCCGGGATTTACAACAGGCCAGTCATCTTCCCAGATGAATTTGCAAAGGAAAGTTTCTCTTCCCATTGTCGTGAATCTGTTAAGAGGTCTTACCGCAAGTACAGTCATAAACCACTCGTTGTTAGGGGTTTTGATAATGTCTCCGTGACCAACATATTTAATAGGATAGTCTTTACCTAAATGTCTGTGTGTAAGAATAGGGTTCTTGGGATTGCCCACGTAAGGACCCCAGATATCCTTGCTTCGACAGATCATTACCGAATGCTCGGGACCTGTTCCGCCCTCTGCATGCATGATGTAGTAATATCCGTTTTCTTTGTAGATATGCGGACCTTCGGGCCAGATGCAGCCTTTTAATGCACCGTTCCAGACATCCTTCTTCTCGCCGATCTTCCAGTTTTCAAGATCAACTTCCGCGATGTAAATGTACCAGTCTCCGTTGTACTTGGCTCCTCCGTCGGGATTGGGATGTGTGCCGATGTAATAGCACTTTCCGTTATCGTCGAAGAAAAGTGAAGGATCGATTCCGTCGGCATCTTCAAGATAATGAGGCTCGGACCAGGGTCCTTCGGGATTTTCCGCGGTTACAATGAAGTTTCCGCCGTGAGTAACATTCGTACATATTACGTAGAATAAACCGTTATTATATCTGATCGTCGGTGCAAAAAGTCCCTGTGAATGGTCTGCTCCCTCAAGAGGAATCTGTGAATGTCTTGTGAGTACGTTTCCTATCTGCTCCCAATGTGCCAGATCCTTGCTGTGCATAAGGGAAAGTCCCGGAACATACGAAAATGTCGAGTTGCAAAGATAGTAATCTTCACCGACCGCACATATCGAAGGATCGGGATAAAAGCCCGGCATGATCGGGTTTTGAGCGATTGTTTTCATATAAACCTCCATGTATATTGATTTCTTTCGTATACAAAAATAAGCATAACCGCTTTCACAGTTATGCTTATTACTCTACCATATCCTTTTATATAAAAATACAGATTAACTGCATCAAAACCATCGACAAAATAAAGCCATTATTCCACATTCTTAAGCGCCTGATCCATGGGTACTTTTTTGATCCTGCGGTAATCGATGAGCATTACGAAAAGGTATGCGGCAATTACCATGAGAACTATGTATACGTAACTTGAAATAGGAACGTATGCGGGAAGCCAGCCGTCCATTCTGTAAAGAATGATGTTCCATACAAGTACAAGCGACTTGGCTCCGAGGAATGCGGATACGATTGCTGAAATAATTACCACAAATGTCGTGGTTAAAAGATAGAGGCCTGCGATCTCACCGTTGTAATATCCGAGTATCTTTACCATCGAAATGGCATTTTCGTTTTTCTCGATTATGACCTTGGTTAAAAGGTAGATCAGGATAAATGCAAACACAAGACAGATGACTTTGAAATAATCCATATAGCTGCCCATTGAGTGATTAAGCTGATTTGAAACCTTCATGATATCGTCTTCGGTAATGGACATTGCAATATAATCCGGATCGATATCCTTTATTTCCCCGTTTGATAAAAATCCGTTAAACGAACCCTCGGGATTTCCGAATATTTCGTTAAAGCCGTCAAGCGACATAAAGATTCCGAGTCCACTGATATAATCATATGTTCCGACGATCTTAAAAGTATATTCGTTGTCGTTGTATCTTTCTTTTAGGGTAACTGCGTCTCCTTCTTTAAGGCCGAACTTATCTGCGTAGGAACTCGAGATTAAAACTTCGTTTCCCGTAGCCCTGTTGTTAAGCGGAATGTAAGCGCTGTCGGCCTCAAGACCGTAAATACTAATAGGCTCGTTCACACGTCTGCCGTCTGTTGTATATAAGGTTTCCATGCTGAATTTTTCAGCATCGGCAACTTTGGTCGTAATTTCGTTTCCGTCATCGTCTTCGGTTGTTTTTAAAACATACTGATACTTCGCAAACATATCATCGGTCGCATGTTCCTGATAATTTTTAAGTGTCGTCGGAAGACCGAATGCGAAGGTCATTAAGAATACTACGAAGTAAATACCTGCGAAAAGCACCATATAATTCGGAATGTTCTGTAAAAGAACTCTTAATCTGAACCTTCTGATAAATTTTAATCTCGGAAGTCTTATGGCTTTTTTTCTCCTGGTGGTTTTTAAATCTTTTCTTATAAATCTAAGGGGCGAAAGTCTTAACATATACGCAACCGTCACAAAGTTTATAAGGATCATAAGGATGACCGGAATGACGGTTGTTTTTACGAATGCCTCATAATACCAGTAGGTCTTGTATGCCGGAAGGCTGTAGCTGTTAAAATACATGCTCACGACAGTGTTTTTAAGAACCGTATATCCAAGGATGTTTCCGACAAGCGCCGCGAAAAGTGTTGTGAACACAGGCGCTGCCATATAATGAATTATCATTTCTCCCTTGGTGTAGCCCGAGGC
>CACZOG010000101.1 GCA_902782715.1 uncultured Lachnospiraceae bacterium
CTCATAAAAGCCCACATACGCAGCCGGATCAAAAATAACCGCCCTTCCTGTCTTATCGATAAAATAATTACCTCCCCACATGTCCCCATGAAGAAGAGATGGAAAATCAGGCTCAATAAGGTAATTATCCAGCCTGTCTAAAAGTTTCAATGCGGATTTTAAAATCCTCGAATCCAGCGCATGTTCAGCCATTTTAAGCTGCGGTTCGAGACGACACTCCCTGAAAAACTCAATCCACGAATCCTTTGGAGTATTTATCTGTTTCGACAAACCAATATAGTTATTGTGAAGAAAACCGTACTTTCCGTTCTTCACAAAATCTTTTGTATCTGCAAGATGCATATCCGCAAATTCATAGCCCATCTTCTTAAGATTCTCGTTAGTCTCCATTCCGCGGTCTATGAATTCTATCATCAGGAAAGACACTCTTCTCTCTTTATCAGTTCCTTTAGCGTAGATCTTCGGAACCGCTATGGTATTTGTCGAAGCAATGGCGTTAATTCCTTCTTCTTCGGCATTCAGCGAAGAAGGATTACCTATATCCGAAAACTTAAAGAAAATCTTCTTTCCATTCGAGAGATGCTTTAAATCAGCTTCTATAGTAACATCTTCTCCGAAAGTACCTTTTACGGCTTCTTCAATTGATCTGTAAGATTCGATCGCCATCAGAAATTGCTCCCGTTCCAACCTTTTTACTTTCCGTGAATAATTGTAACAAATGTATTAAGCACTGTCTGAATTGCAATAAAAGCTAAAACAAATATTGTAAAAACAGGCCAAAGCGGTACTAACAATATAACAAGAAAAAAGACAAATACTAACTTAACCATATAATTCACACCCGGAATAAAAAACAAACAAGTTCTGCATATATTTTAACATATTATTCGTTTAACCAGTTTTTCTTACCAGTTTTGGCAAAAATATACGCATCCTTATATGAACAGTTATTTTCCTTGGCATAAAGGTTTAATTCCCTGTCCAGATAAGGGTATTTGTACGGATCGACATATCCTCTGTCTGCCTCCCACCATGCTCGTTGATATGCATCCATAAGTCTTGTATCACTTGTTCCGAATAAAGTGTCAAATATACCCATATGTTAATCCCACAATATCTTCTGTACGCTCTCGCCCAGTCTCTCGCCACAGTTCGGGCAGTTGAGTTTCCGTCTGTGATTGACTCTAAGCATCTTACCACCACATTTCTCGCATTTGTGTTCATAATCAGCTACTTTTTCGAAGCCGGCTTTCAATTCTTCAGGCATATAATAACTGTTTGAACTCACACCACGGATGTTTTTCTTTGGCAGATACATTGAGAAATCATAATCCGTCATTAGTTCGTTGCAATCTTCACATACAAGCGAAATCTTCTCGCAGTTTAATGCTCCGTCAGGATGTTCTTCGAGGAACTTTTTGATTTCTTCTCCATATTCCCCTTTTCTGCCATTCTCAATGCAAGTATTGTATTCCGAAGGGAACATATATCCAACGCCTGTCATTTCAGTAAATTCGTAACCGCAGTTACTACAATTATAAATTCTTCCTGCTCCCATATTAATCCCCCCTTTTTCCTGTTATTTTTCAACAGTAAATCTGTAACACTCATCATCTATCGATGTGATCTTAGTATTCTTAATCACGCCTTCCTTAAAGAAATCATCCCTGCTTCTGAACCACTTGCCGTTAAAGCAGACTGCACATTCTGCACCTTCCATCTCGGATATGACGGTCTGCTTCTTGCCTTCGAACATGAACGAGATTTCATGAGGCGTTTTAAGAAGATAATACATGTCGTAAAAATCAAATTCTTCCTCATCAAATTCGATAAGCGTGTAAAGGTCATCGATCAGCCATTTCATGATGTTAAGATTACCGAAGAACGCGTTGTATCTGATTCTGATAGCAAGGAAATCCTTGGCCGTAAGGTAGAGATTGACCGCTTCGTTTTCTTTGCCCTGTTCTTTTCTGATCCTTGCGAGTCTTGTGTAGACTTCGGGCAGGGGATCGAAGACGTTGCGACATTTTTTTACCTTGGGATAAAGATCTTCGATGATTTCCTCATACTTTGCCTGATTCTTCTCGACATAGTATCCGTTCTTGTACATGTCGGCGACTTTGTATGTGGCCACGAGGTTGCCTTTTTCCATCATTTTGCTGAAATACTCGAAAGCCTTTTTAAAATCCCTCTCGCCGGTTCTGCCGTAATACCAGATGTATCCGAGGCACTCGTAAGCTTCGTCGTAATCGTATGAAGCCGCCATTTCGTAGTATTTAAGTGCCAGGTCGAACTCTTTTATCTCGTAATAATATCCGCCCAGATACATCATGTCGCGGGGATTGTGCTCCTCTTCGATTAGAAACTGCATCGCCTCGATGAAGACGAAAACATCCTCTTCGCTAAGTTTCTTATTCTCGTTAAAACGTGCAACTAGCTGTCTTGCTTCTTTTACGGTCATTCTTATTCTCCTCTTTTAGAAATCAATGAGATATATTCCGATTGCGACCTGCGTGAAGCCATGCTTGTCTTTTATCTCATTTACTTTGCCGCCGAGTTTCTTGCCTGCGTCCATGAGGCGGGCGAAAACGACGTTGTCTTTCTCCGGA
>CACZOG010000102.1 GCA_902782715.1 uncultured Lachnospiraceae bacterium
AAGGTGGTTTCGAAGAAACCGGATGAGGTGGAAAAAACACCTCATCAGTCAGCTTCGCTGACAGCTTCTCCTCGAGGAGAAGCCTATAATCATAATAAGAGAGGAAAAAGATATGTTAGTACCCTTAAGTTGGTTAAAAGAATATGTTGATATAGAAGATATCGCTCCTTCAGTCCTTGAAGAGAAACTTTTCTCCTGCGGATTCGAAGTTGAAGAAGTAATTGAGATCGGTAAAGATATTTCAGGTGTTGTGGTCGGTCTTGTAAAAGAGTGTGAGCCCATTCCCGACACACATCTTCATGTATGTAAAGTTGATGTCGGACAGCCTGAACTTTTACAGATCTGCTGCGGTGCAGATAATGTATGTATCGGAAAGAAATTCCCAGTTGCTTTAGATGGTGCAAGCGTCCTTGCCACAGCTAAAGATCATAAGACTGTTGAAGGTGTTATGACTATCAAGAAAGGCAAACTTCGCGGATATGATTCCGAAGGCATGCTTTGTTCAGGTGTTGAGATCGGAGTAGCGGAAGGCATGTATCCCGGTGCTTCATATAACGGACTTTTGGTTCTGGATGATTCATGCGAAATCGGTGCGGATGTTAAGCCCATTGTCGGGATCGATGATTATATCTTCGATGTTTCGATCACCGCAAACAGACCTGACTGCCAGTGCATTACAGGTATCGCAAGAGAAGTTGCCGCTGTTTTAAACAGAGAATACAAAGCTCCTTCACTTGAATATCATGAAGACAATGTTACAAAGGACGGTTTCAGCGTAGAAGTTATCGCTCCCGATATCTGTCCCAGATACATCGGACATTATGTTCATGATGTAGTTATCAAAGAGTCACCTCTCTGGATGCAGAGAAGACTTGCGCTTGTCGGTCAGATGCCTATCTCAAATATGGTTGATATCACAAACTATGTTTCTCTTGAAATGGGTCAGCCCATGCATGCTTTTGACTGCGATTACATCGAAGGTAACAAGATCGTTGTAAGACGTGCTGAAGATAAAGAGAAGATCGTTACTCTTGACGAACAGGAATATGAACTTACAAACAATAATCTTGTTATCTGTGACGGCGTTAAGCCTGTTGCCATAGCAGGTGTTATGGGCGGTCTTAACTCCGAGATCAGAGATACGACCAAAGAAGTATTGTTCGAGTCTGCAAAGTTCGCAAGAGACAATATCAGAAAGACATCCAGAGCACTCGGCAAGAGAACCGATGCTTCGGCTAAATATGAAAAGGGTGTTGATGAATATTCAACATACAATGCAATGAAGAGAGCTCTTCATCTTGTTGAAGAATTAGAATGCGGTAAAGTATCATGCACTCATGTTGATGTTAATACAGGCAATTCAATCGAGCCCAAGGAAATGAAAGTAAGCATTGCCAAGGTTAACAGAGTTCTCGGTATCGAAGTACCTACAGATGATATCATCAGGATCCTTAAGAACTTATCATTCGATCCCAAGGTTAACGGTGATGAATTAACACTCATGATCCCCGCTTACAGAGAGGATATGGAAAGTTATCCCGATGTAGCGGAGGAAGTTATCAGAATGTACGGCTACGATCATATCGTTGATACATTCTTACCCGATGCTCAGGTTACTATGGGCGGACTTAGTACAAAGCAGAAGAAGGAACTTAAGTTAAAGAAAGATCTTTGTGCACAGGGTGCATATGAATGTATTCATTATTCATTCATCTCACCTTCTGATTTCAATCTTTTAAATCTTTCCGAAGATGCCGATGAGAGAAAAGCAATCAAGATCTTAAATCCCATTAACGAAGATCTGTCCGTTATGAGAACAACACTTGCACCTTCAATGCTTCATGCAGTATCAAGAAACCAGAAGAAAGGCAACCTTGAAGGAAAACTTTATGAAGTTGCTTCAAGATTCATTCCAAAGAGCCTTCCTCTGACAGAGTATCCTGAAGAAAAGCAGACACTCTGCATCGCGATCTTTGGCGAGAAATACGATTTCTATTCACTTAAGAGCATCGTAAATTCGGTTGCAGATACATTCTTCACTGCTTTCAGATTCGAAGCGGCAGAGAAGTCATTCCTTCATCCTTATCAGACAGCATCGATCAAAGAAGGAGACAATGTGATCGGATATCTTGGCAAAGTATCATATGAAGTAGCAGAAAAACTTGATCTGAGAACTGATGCGTATATTTGCGAGATCGATCTTGATTATCTCTATAAACTTGATACAAAGGCAACTTACAAACCTTTAAGCAAGTTCGCTTCGGTTAACAGAGACCTTGCACTTTTGATGAACAAGGATGTTTCCTGCGGTACCGTGGAAGATACGATCAAGGATGCCTGCAAGTATGTTACGGGAGTTAAACTCTTTGACGTTTACGAAGGAGAAAACATTCCTTCAGACAAGAAGAGCCTTGCATTCTCCATTACATTCACGCCGGGAGAGCAGGATTTCGAAGCAGACAGTGTAGACAAGTATGTTAAGAAGATCCTCGGTAACCTTAAATACAAACTTGATGTTGATATAAGAAGCTGATAAAGGAGCATATTTATGGAAAACAAATGTGTTTGGAATAAGTACAGTGCTGCTCAGTTAAAAGAGCTGGAGTCTTTTACAAAAGAATATATCGATTTTATTTCCGATTGTAAGACCGAAAGAGAATGCGTTGAGAAGATCGTCAACGATATTGAAAAAGAAGGTTACGTTGACATCAACAAGGCTGTTAAGGCAGGAAAGAAGCTTAAAGCGGGAGACAAGGTTTATTCCGTAAAAATGAATAAATCCATCATCATGATGAATGTCGGAACCGATAAGCTCGAAGACGGTGTTAATATACTTGGTGCACACATCGATTCTCCCCGTCTTGATGTCAAAGCAAATCCCATGTATGAAGATTCGGGGCTTGCTTATCTTGATACGCATTACTACGGCGGAATAAAGAAATATCAGTGGGTAACCATACCTCTTGCAATTCATGGTGTAGTGGCTAAGAAAGACGGTACTACCGTTATCATCAATCTCGGAGAAGAAGATACCGATCCCGTATTCTTCATTTCGGATCTTCTTATCCATCTTTCTCAGGAACAGCTTGAAAAGAAGGCTGCCAAGGTGATCGAAGGTGAAGCTCTTGATGTGATCATCGGAAACAAGCCCATTGCGAAAGAAGAGAAGAAATCTTCAAAGAATACTAAGGATAAAGAAGACAAAGAAGAAAAAGATGCGGTAAAGAAATCGGTTCTTGATATCTTAAAGAAATATTATGATATCGAGGAAGAAGACTTCTTATCGGCAGAACTCGAGATCGTACCTGCAGGAAGAGCCAGAGAAGCCGGCCTTGACCGTTCAATGGTACTCGGATACGGACAGGATGACAGAGTATGTTCATTCCCTTCATACAAAGCAATGCTTAAAGTTAAGAAGGTTAAAAGAACGGCAGTATGCATCTTAACGGACAAGGAAGAAATAGGTTCCGTAGGTGCCACGGGAATGCAGTCACAGTTATTCGAAAACGTAATGGCTGAACTTTTAAATCTTTGTGATGATTATTCCGAGATCAAGCTTAAGAGAATGCTTGCCAATTCCAACATGCTCTCAAGTGATGTATCAAGCGCATTTGATCCTTCATATGCATCAAGCTTTGATAAGAAGAATGTTGCATATCTGGGCAGGGGGCTGGTTCTTTGCAAGTTTACCGGATCGCGTGGTAAATCGGGTTCAAATGATGCAAATGCGGAATACCTTGGTGCCATCCGCTCGGTCTTTGCAAAAGATGATATTTCATTCCAGCTTGCAGAACTAGGTAAAGTAGACCTCGGAGGCGGCGGAACGATCGCTTACATGCTTGCTAAATACGGAATGAACGTTATTGACTGCGGCGTTGCCGTACTTAACATGCATGCTCCTTACGAAGCAACCAGTAAAGCAGATATCTACGAAACATATCGCGGATATATTTCATTCATAAAGAACATGTAATATTGCAATTTTAAAAGATTTATATTTATAATATTGGGGCAAACGTTTTTGCTCCAATATTTTATGTGAGAGTGTTTTATGGAATTAACTAAAAAAGATTTTTATTATGACCTTCCCGAAGAACTTATAGCTCAGGATCCTCTGGCTGACCGTTCTTCTTCGAGGTTACTCAAACTTAATAAAGATACCGGTGAATTCTCACATCATCACTTCAGCGATATAATCGATTTTCTTCATGAAGGTGACTGCCTGGTTCTTAACAACACCAAGGTTATTCCCGCCAGATTATTCGGCGTAAGAGAAGGCACGGGAGCAAGTGTTGAGTTCCTTCTTCTTAAGCGTCTTTCGGATACTGACTGGGAATGTCTTGTCAAGCCCGGAAAGAAGGCTAAGACAGGATATAAGTTTACATACGGAGACGGAATCCTTAAAAGCGAAGTGGTTGACATAACACCGGAAGGGAACAGGATCGTCAGATTTGAATTTGACGGAATATGGGAAGAGATCCTCGATAAACTCGGAGAAATGCCTCTTCCGCCTTATATTACGCACAAACTTCAGGATAAGACCAGGTATCAGACCGTTTATGCGAAGTTTGACGGTTCGGCGGCTGCACCGACTGCAGGACTTCATTTTACCAATGAGCTTCTTGAAAAGATAAGCGAAAAGGGGATTAAGATCGCCTATGTTACGCTTCATGTAGGACTTGGTACTTTCAGACCCGTAAAGGAAAACAATATCTTGGATCATCACATGCATTCGGAATGGTATCAGGTTACCCAAGAAGCCGCAGATACCATCAATGAGACGAAGAAGAATGGCGGAAGGATCATCTGTGTAGGTACCACAAGCTGCAGAACCATTGAATCTGCATCCGGTGAAGACGGAACGGTAAGAGCTGAGAGTAAGGATACAAGCATATTTATTTATCCGGGTTATAAATTTAAGGTTCTTGACTGCCTTATCACAAATTTTCATCTTCCCGAATCGACACTTATTATGCTCGTATCGGCTCTTGCAGGCAGGGAAAATGTTCTGAATGCTTATAAAGAAGCAGTGAATGAGAAATATCGTTTCTTTTCATTCGGAGATGCGATGTTTATAACAAATGAGTAAAATTCCAATAAAATAGTGTAATATGTCGGTTGTTTTTTGACTGAAATTATGTCATATTTGCTTTAATGAAAATTATGCGAATATGACATTTTTTATTACGGAGGATAAAAATGAATATAAGTGAAGCTAAAGAAAAAATTGCCGTGATAAGGGAGAATATCGGCAAAGTAATAGTCGGAAAGGATGATGTGATAAACAAAGTCCTTATCTGTTTGATCGCCGACGGACATGTACTGCTTGAAGATCTTCCGGGCACAGGTAAAACAATGATGTCCAAAGCCCTTGCCGTTTCCATAGATTCTAAATTTTCTCGAATTCAGTTTACGCCCGATCTGCTTCCTGCGGATATTACGGGTCTTAATGTATATAACAGAGCCAGCGAATCTTTTAACTATGTTCCCGGACCTGTTATCACCAATATACTTCTTGCTGATGAAATAAACAGAGCAACACCAAGAACACAGTCTGCGCTTCTTGAAGCAATGCAGGAAAGACAGGTTACGGTTGACGGAGATACAAGAAAACTTGACGATCCGTTCTTCGTAATCGCAACTCAGAACCCTGTAGAAACAGCTGGTACTTTTCCTCTTCCCGAAGCCGAACTCGACAGATTCATGATGGAACTCTCGATCGGTAAACTTACTTTAGAAGATGAGATCATGATGTTAAACAGATTTGAGAATGAGGAGCCTTTGGATACGCTTAAGAGCGTTGCAACAGGCGAAGATATAATCGAGATAAGGAAACTTTTATCGGAAGTGAGCATACATAAAGACCTTGTAGAATATATCGCTAAATTAAGTGAAGTTACAAGAGCAGATTCGGGAACTTATATGGGAGTAAGCCCCAGAGGTTCGCTTGCTCTTTTAAAAGCTGCCAAGACAAGCGCGCTGATCAACGGAAGAAACTATGTGCTTCCCGATGATATCAAACAGCTTATCGTTCCCGTCTTTCTTCACAGGATCCTTTTTGTAAACAGAAAAGACAAGGTGTCCAAATTACAGTACTTGGAATCTCTTATCAGCAGAGTTGAAGTACCCAGCGAGGAGTTTGAAACCGCATGAGACTGCTTATAGTCCTTTTAGTCGGATTGATCCTTTATATTGTTCAAGCCGTTGTTTACAAAAAATACTGGCATGAAGGGCTTGATGTTAACATTGATTTTGAAGATCAAATCGTACGTGAAGGCGACAAGAATGCTCTGATACTTACTCTTGTGAATGACAAACTGCTTCCGCTGCCTGTTATACTGCTTAAGTTCTCTATCACAAGAACATTTATATTTCCCAAAGAACGCAATTCGGCAGTAACGGATAATTATTACAGAAAAGAGTATTTCAGCTGCAGGGCATATCAGAAGATAACAAGAAAATACGGATTCACCACTTCTAAAAGAGGTGAATACAGCATATCGTCCATCGATCTTATTTGTAAGGATATTTTTATGGATAAAAGCCGATTCGCGGATTCCAGAAAATATGCTTCTGTTTTGGTGCTTCCATCAAGAATTCCCATGGAAAAAATACCCGAGGATATTATCAAATTCTCCGGTGATATCGTCAGAAGGATAAAAATAAACGAAGATCCTTTTGAATTTAATTCAATTAGGGAATATCAGCCTTTTGATCCTTTTAACCATATCAACTGGAAAGCTACCGCAAAGAATGATTTTCTACAGGTAAATACTTTTAATTCGACAAATAAGAAAAATCTGGTCATTCTTCTTAATCTGGATATGAATACAGTAAGAAACAGCGAAGCATTGTCTGAGTGGTCCATAAGGATCGCATCCTGTCTTGCGGATTATTTTATATCGGATCAGACTCCGGTTGCGCTTTATACGAACGGAACGGATTATCTGTCAGATGAGCTGATAGGAGTGGAAGCGGGCAGCGACCAGGGCCATATCAGAAATATCGATGTTGCGCTTGCAAGGATCAAAATAAAAGATAAGTATCCTTCATTCCTGGATTTAATGGATGAAAAGATATCAACCGACACAGAAGACGAATATATCATTGTTTCAAATTACAGAAAGAATGATTTTGTAAATAAATTTGATGATTTAAGAAACAGCGGAATAAAGGTAAGTCTGGTAATTCCGGAATTCGGATATTCTTCGATCGAACCTTTCATTTCAAACGGAACAGATGTATATAAATGGGAAGTAATCAATGAGTTCTAAGCATTACCTCGCAATAGCAGAGATTTCCAATATAATACTGAATGTTATCATGTGGCTCGCTCTCGGCTGGGCTTTTGAGATCTTTGCGCTCAAACAGATTACGGCTGTTCCTTTATTGGGCATTCTTTTGATCGTAGTATATTCATACCTTACGAGAGTATATACGAACAAATTTATTCTTTATCTTATCTTTCAGTTCATTATGCTTGCGGCGGTAGCTTTTATACCGTATAACTGGATGGAAAAGGTTCTTTTGCTGATCGTTTCGATAAGCTTTTTTATACTGAACTTTGCTTACTGGTTCGCCAATCATAACGACGGATTTACCTATGTTGCCATCGGATTTGCATTATTACCCGCAGCAGGTTATCTGTATGCCGATATCATGCATATCCGTGCTGCGATGACTTTATACTTCGTTCTCGGTGTTTCATATATCATTCTCTATTACATCAGACTTCTTTCCATAAATGCTTTCTCCTTATCGCAGGAAAAGAAAGAGATGGATAAAATGCCGTTTGAAGACATGATAAAGAACGACTCCAAGCTTTCCGTTCCGTTTATTGTTATTTCGGCCGTTTTAATGATACTTTCCAGATTTGATGCCATAGATACGTTAGCTCTTAAAATCTACCTTGTATTTGCTGACCTTTTGGGAAAGGCAATTCTTTTTGTACTTAATGCAATTGATGTGATATATAATTTCCTTTTCGGAAGCGAAGCGGTATATACCGAAAGGGTACCTTTGGGAAATAATTTCGAAGAAGCTAAAGAATCTCCGTTTTTCAATACAGTATCGTGGATCATATTTTTCCTGATCGGAGCGCTTCTTATTTTTCTTATGATAAAAACTCTCATTTCCGTTATCAAATCCATTGTTATGAAAAAGGAACTTGCTTCGCAGACCATCAAGGATGATGACGGAATGATTGAAACAAGGGAAAAGATCGTAAAAGTTAAAAAGAAACATGATGACAAATTAAGTAAAATACGTAAGAAATACAAGAGGACCATAGAGCGAAAAGCGAAAGCAGGATATAAAATCGATAAGTCTCATACTCCGTTTGAAAGAGCCAATGATATCAAGTCGAAATTGAACGATGATATTTTTGAGTTGAATCAATTATACGAGAAAGAGAGGTATCAAAATAAATAAATCTTTTATTTTGTGCTTTTTGATGGTATAATGTCTATGTATTGTGGTGCTGCAAAAAGTATCATGGAGAGGAAGGATATATGAAATCAGATAAACTCAGAAAAATCGGATTAAGTTTGGTATGCGTTGCTTCTGTTATCGCTGTAGCATCTGCATGCGAGAAAAAAGATCCCAATATGAATAATTCAGGCGGAGAGGAAAATCCTGTTGAGGTCGTTACGATAAACAGTGATATTGTTAATACAGACGTAACGGATGAACCCGTTGACGAAGAACCTTACGAAGAGACCAGAGAGGGATTCGTAAGAAGCGAGCTTTCAAACGAATGGATCGATGAAAAGCTTGAAAACCAGAGACCCATTGCGGTTATGGTCGATAATGAACTTACGGCTTTGGATCATTACGGTGTTAACCAGGCCGATGTTGTTTATGAACTTATGAATTCGACAGCCAACGGCAGAATCACAAGACTTATGTGCCTTATTAAGGACTGGGAGAAGATCGAGCAGCTTGGAAGTATCAGAAGTACACGTACAACAAACGTAATGCTTTCAGGTGAATGGAATGCGATCCTTGTTCATGACGGCGGTCCTTTCTATATCGATAACTACATCGGAATGCCTTACTGTAACAACTTATCAGGCGGATTTGCAAGATATTCGAACGGAAAACCTTCAGAGTTTACCGAATATGTAACTTATGATTCTTATACAAATCCCAACACAGGTAAGTCTTATACCGGTCTTGGCAAGAGGATTGAGAACGCAAACATTTCCAAGGAATACAACCAGTATTACGAAGGAAAGCATTGGAAATTCGCAAGAGGCGATAACAAGATCGCAGAGATGTCCGATGCAAAGAAGAATATTACGGAAGTTGAGCTTCCTTTCCCTCACAACGCTTCAAAGCTTAAATACAATAAGGACAAGGAAGTTTACGAATACTATGAGTACGGCAAGGAGCACATCGATGCACTTGACGGCGAAATTACAAGCTTCACAAATGTGATCCTTGAAGCTATTTCCTTTACAGAGCTTGATAAGAACGGATACCTCACATACAACGTGACCGATTCTACAACTCATGAAGGATATTATCTCACCAAGGGTGTTGCAGTTCCCATTACATGGTCAAAGGCTACTCCTGAAGGAATTACACATTATTACTACAAATCTACAGGTGCAGAGATCGAACTTAATACAGGTAAGACCTATATTGCTTTCGTTCCCGCAGATACCTGGAACCAGTTGGTGCTTAAATAGTAAAAAAGAATTTATGATAAAAACAGGGTGCAGTTATGCATCCTGTTTTTTGATGACTTAAATGCTGCGCATTGAAGGGCTACGCTTTCGCATAAAGCACAAGGCACTCGCTAATTCGTAAATGCTGCGCATTGAAGGGCTACGCTTTCGTACAAAGCACGAGACTCACAATTCGTAAATGCT
>CACZOG010000103.1 GCA_902782715.1 uncultured Lachnospiraceae bacterium
AAAGAAAATGTCCAGACCGAAAAAAGAGTACATTATGCCGACTCAATACTGGAAAATACGGCATACATGAACGGCATTATAAGCGACGTTCTTGAATTGTCAAAAGTTGAGGACAGTAAAACAAAGGAAAGTTTTGAAAAACTGGATTTCTGTCAAATCGCAAAAGAAACCGGAGATCGTTACTCTCAGGCTATGAAAGATAAGAATCTAACGCTCGACATAAAGGGTTCATTCTTACGGAAAGCCAATAAAAAAGGGATTGAAAGAGTTCTGGATAACATCATCGGCAATGCGGTAAAATACACTTCCGAAGGCGGTACGATAAAGATATACGCCAAGGATACTCCTTTCAGCAGACATGCCATGATAATCGAGAATACGCCCATAGTTCCGCTTACGGTCAAAACAGATACACTCTGGGAACCTTTCGTAAAAGATGATTCAAGCAGAAGCGAAAATAACGGCACGGGACTGGGTCTTTCAATAGTGAGAAATATACTCTCAAGTTACGGCTTCAGAGCAAAAATAAAGTCTCAGAACAACGATTTTAAGATAATCATAAAGTAATCATAAAAACCCTAATTGCCGATCAAAACAATTGGGGTTTTCTTAAATGAATATTGATCAATTCTGCCTTCCTTAGCGGGTAATCTATTAAAATAAATGTTAATTCCTGATTTAACTTTTTGTGTGAATATCTTGTTTGCAGGTGTTTTCTAATGACTCAGTTCTTCTGACACGAGATTTGAAATCCATATCTCTTTTTTGATCATAATGGATCCTATAAGTATTTTTAAGAAGTCAAGAGACTGGATCGCAATATAGATACCAAGGATATTAAGGCCGGTATAATGTGACAGAATGTAAGCGCAGGTTGCACAAAACGTCCAGGAAAATACCGAATCAAATATGAAGGTTATAAAGGTCTTTCCTCCCGAACGAATGGTAAAATACATTGCGTTCAGTGCTCCCTGCAGCGGGAAGAAACATGCCGTAACGATGATAAACCTCGTTGCCATGTGTTTAGCCGACTCCGTGGTATCATAAAGTGTCGGAAACCATCCAGACAGGGCAATAAGTATCACGGTCAGTATCATACATACGCCGCCGGTAAACCACATAAGAACGATTGAACTGTCTTTCGCCTTCTTGAATTCTCCGGCTCCGAGCATCTGTCCGATCACTATTCCGACAGCATTTCCGAGAGCTATAAATACTACATTTAAAAGGTTGCATATCGCATTTGATATATTAAGGCCCGCTAAAACATCGAGTCCCCTTATCGAATAACACTGAGTCATAAAGGCTATTGCCCCTGCCCATAGGAATTCGTTTAGCATAATGGGTAAGCTCTTTTTGAAAATGGGCCAGATGATCTTTGAATTAATCTTCAAGGTCTTATAAATACCCTGCAGGAATTCATGTTTTTTACGTCTCAGGTGTGCCCATACAACAAGCACGCCGAATTCTGCCGCTCTCGCGATCACTGTGGCGATGGCAGCACCCTGAACACCGAGTTTCGGGAACCCGAATTTACCGAAAATCAGGAGATAGTTAAATAAAACATCCATCAGAACGGAAACTATCCCCGCGATCATGGGCTTGAAACTTTCATCCGTCTCACGCAGGCTTGTTGCATAAACCTGAGTGATCACTATAAAAGGAATTCCAGCAAGCATGATTCGCAGATAATCTTTGGCCAGTTTCAGAGTCAGAGCAGCATCTATTTCTTCAGACTGTCCTTTCATGTAAAGGCCGAGAAGGAAATCGTCAAGAGTGAAGAATACTGCGATTCCCACCAGTCCTATGATGATCGCGTACCACATTTTTATTCTGAAAACGTCCCTTACGCCGTCAAGGTCTCCGTTTCCGTAATACTGCGCGCCAAAAATACCGGGGCCGCTCAAAGCTCCGAACAATGCAAGCCAGAATACAAACATAAGCTGCCCCGCGATTGAAACTGCTACGATGGCTTCGGTTCCCTGACTTCCTACCATTAAGTTGTCAACAAGACCTACCGCATTGCTGATTCCGTTCTGGATCATTATCGGAATCGCCAGAAGCAGCGTCTTTTTAAATATCGATCTGTCTATGTTTTTCATAATATGTTCCTAAAAGAATGATGTAATAAAAATTTCCAGTCCTATGGCGATCAGTATGACACCGCCCACGATCTGAGCCTTATTTGTAAGTCTGCTTCCTATCTTTTTGCCTATAAGAAGTCCCAGAAGACTTATCGCAAATGTCATGATTCCTATGATGCTTACGCTTATCACAACCTGCAGCAGATTATATTCCGCAGTTGTAAAACCAACCGATAATGCATCTATCGAAACCGCAACACCCTGCAGGATGATCGTTTTGAATCCAAGCGAACTTACCGCATTTTCCTCTTCCTTTGCCTTTACTCCTTCGATGATCATTTTGATCCCGAGGTATAAAAGCAGTCCGAGTGCGATCCACGGAACCGCTTTTTCAAAAGCTTTCAGTAAAACGACAAGAGTATGAACGCAGATCCATCCAATAAAAGGGAAAAGTGCCTGAAAGCCTCCGAATACCGATGCTATGGCAAGAGACTTCTTTTTCGCGACATTTGCATCTTTTAATCCGTCGGCAACCGATACCGAAAAAGCATCCATAGCAAGTGCAAATCCCAGAAATATGCTGTTTAAAAAGAATACTATTCCAAGCTGCATGGTTTATCCTCCTATTTCAAATGACCTGCTTCTTTATGATGCTTTATTATCTCATCGGTTTTTTCATACAGTAATTCCGATCCGAGTTTCGTTGTCCCCTGACGGCCATAAACCTTCTCGGCCGATACGCCGTGCGATTCCCAGTCGTTTCCGTCATTCGAATTGTTTAAAAGAAGAGGCTGGAAATTATCCATAGCCCTGGCAAATCTCGCCTCGGGTGTCTCATTGGCTTCAAACTCGTCAAACAGAGCAGTGAGTTCTTCTTTCTGATCTTCGGGAAGAAGCGAGAATATCCTTTCTTTTGCCGCTTCCTCTCTCGCAGCCTGACTCTTCTTTGCCTCCTCATCGTAACAGTATGTGTCTCCGGCATCTATTTCTACGACATCATGAATAAGACACATGATCATAACCTTGCAGATATCGATATCTTCATTTGAATACTCTTTTAGAAGATATGCCATAACAGCCATATGCCACGCATGTTCCGCATCATTTTCACGACGCCCGTGGTCGGTTAAATGAGTCTGTCTGAGGATGTTCTTTTCCTTGTCAAGTTCGAGAATAAACTCAATCTGTTTTTCAAGTCTTTCGTTTTTCATGATTAACCTCTCCATATAAATCAAACGGTGCCGGACATTCTGTTGATGCCCGACACCTTATTATCTTTACATTCCCGAAGAATAGTTGGGTGCTTCTTTAGTAATGTGTATATCGTGAGGATGACTCTCTTTTAATGATGCTGCGGAAATCTTAACAAATCTTCCGTTTGTCTTAAGCTCTTCGATGGTAGGTGTTCCGCAGTATCCCATTCCGCTTCTTAAACCGCCGATAAGCTGGAATACCGTGTCTTCAAGGCTTCCCTTGTAAGCAACTCTTCCTTCAACGCCTTCCGGAACAAGTTTCTTTGCATCCATCTGGAAGTATCTGTCTTTGGATCCGTTCTCCATTGCTGCGATGGAACCCATGCCTCTGTAGACTTTGAATTTTCTTCCCTGGAAGATCTCGAAGTCTCCGGGCGCTTCGTCACATCCCGCAAACATTGAACCCATCATGCAGACATTTGCACCTGCGGCGATCGCCTTGGTCATATCTCCCGAATACTTGATGCCTCCGTCGGCTATAATGGGAATACCGTATTCTTTTGCAACATCGTAGCAGTCCATGATCGCTGTGATCTGAGGAACACCGATACCTGATACAACACGTGTCGTACAGATGGATCCGGGTCCGATACCAACCTTAACGCAATCCGCACCCGCTTCGATCAAAGCCTTGCAGGCCTCACCTGTAGCAACATTTCCCGCGATAACCTGAAGTTCGGGATAATTCTCTTTGATCATTCTTAAGCATTTAAGAACGTTCTCTGAATGTCCGTGTGCGGAATCAAGTACTACAACGTCTACCTTTGCGCTTACAAGCTCTTTAACTCTGTCGAGTACGTTTGCCGTAATTCCTACGCCTGCGCCGCAAAGAAGTCTTCCCTGAGCATCTTTTGCCGAAAGAGGATATTTAATTGTTTTTTCGATATCTTTTATGGTAATGAGTCCGACAAGATTGTAATTGTCATCTACGATAGGAAGTTTTTCCTTACGTGCCTTGGCCAGGATGTTCTTCGCTTCTTCAAGAGTGATTCCTTCCTTGGCTGTGACAAGGCCTTCGCTTGTCATAGACTCCTTGATCTTCTTTGTCATGTCGGTTTCGAACTTAAGATCACGGTTAGTGATGATACCGACAAGTTTTTTATTTTCAGTAACAGGTACACCTGATATTTTAAATTTTGCCATTAACGCGTCCGCGTCAGCTAACGTATGCTCCGGTGATAGTGAAAAAGGATCGGTGATAACGCCGTTTTCAGACCTTTTTACCTTGTCAACCTCTTCTGCCTGCTGTTCAATGGACATGTTTTTGTGGATGACGCCGATTCCGCCCTGACGTGCCATGGCGATTGCCATTCTGCTTTCGGTAACGGTATCCATTCCTGCACTCATCATGGGAATATTAAGTTTGATGGTCTTGGTAAGATGCGTAGTTATGTCAACCTGGTTGGGTATAACCTGTGAATAACCCGGAATCAGTAAGACATCATCAAAAGTAATTCCTTCCTTGACAATTGTACCCATTACTTTTCCTCCTTATATTTATTTATATAATTTTTTACCTTCACGACTAATTCTTCTTAACCTTGTTAGGCCAGAACCTGACTATCGGTGTAAGGAAATCATCATTTAGAGAAAGGTATATCTTTCTGCTGCCGTCATACCACATCTCATATACCCTGGTATTCTCATCGTCTTCTCCGACCGAGTAGTCGCAGGTCGCTGCGGATCTGTTGGCAAAGCCCCTTAAGGCATCGCTTCCCTTGACCGCAAGGATCTCCATTTTGTTTAGATCAAGAGTGTCAACCTGTTTTCTGTTGTTAAGATTATATATTCTGTCTATTCTTATTTCTTTGTCAAGATATGTATATTCATATTCAACTGACATTTTTCTGAAGTAAAGAACGAACGAGAGGATTCCGCATACAATGATCACGGCGATAAAAATAATAAAAAAGGGCCTCATCAAGATTGCACCGACAAGCGCAAGCGCAGCGACAACCAACAATGCGTACCCCACTATCTTATTAGTCATATTTTCCCGTTGCTTGATAAGCAATTCCTTCATTGTATCGCTCATTTTCACCTCTTAGAAATGACTTTTTTTGTCCACTAAAATTAAAATATTGTATCTATTCTATAATATTTGAAATTTTCTTTCAAGCCCCATATTGCTTTTTATTTATAAACTTTTTAAAATAATATTGTTATGCTTTTCAATTCCTATATTTTCATCCTAATTTTCATACCTTTGTGCCTGCTCGGATACTTTATATTAAACAGTTTTAAGCAGTATTTACCCGCGCAGTGCTTTCTTTTGGGAATGTCTTTGTGGTTCTACGGATATTTCAATTATAAGTATCTGGCCATCATTATCATAAGCATATTTGCCAACTACGGCTTGTACTATTATATAGGAAAGTTTAAGAACACCCAAAAAGCAAAGATCTTTATGATACTCGGAGTCGTTTTCAATCTCGCGATCCTGGGCTTCTTTAAATATACCGATTTCTTCATCGATACGGTCAATCATGTTTTCAAGAGCAATATTCCTCTTTTACATATTCTGCTGCCGCTCGGCATCAGTTTCTTTACGTTCCAGCAGATCTCTTTTATCATCGATACTTACAAGGGAGAAGTTGATAAATACAATTTCATTCACTACGCTTCTTTCGTTGCATTTTTCCCTCAGCTTATCGCAGGACCGATCGTTACACACGACGAGCTTATCGGACAGTTTCGCGATGAATCCAAAAAGAAAATCGATTTTGACAACCTGACCAGGGGAATTTTCATGTTCACCATCGGTCTTTCAAAGAAGGTTCTTATAGCGGATGTATTCGGAAGCATAGTAAGTTACGGATATGTGGCTCCCGAACGTCTTACGACTATATCCGCATGGATCGTTATCCTTTCGTACACTTTCCAGATCTATTTCGATTTCTCCGGATACTGCGATATGGCGATCGGACTTGCGAAGATGTTTAACATCGATATCCCTCTTAACTTCAATTCGCCGTACAAGTCAGTAACGATCACCGAGTTCTGGGACAGATGGCACATGACGCTTACCCGCTTCTTTACAAGGTATGTATATATTCCTTTGGGCGGTAACAGAAAAGGAAAGGTTCGTACATATATCAATGTATTCATCGTTTTCTTATTAAGCGGCTTCTGGCACGGAGCAGGCTGGACTTTCATCCTCTGGGGCGTAATGCATGGTATTTTTGTAATTGTGACCAGAATGATTAAAGATATTATCGGCGAAAAAGAATTGCCCAAAGCGGTCAAGATCATCGGCAGTGCATTCTCATGGATCATTACATTTATATTCGTTAATTTATCGTGGGTGTTCTTCAGAGCCGAGAGCATTTCAAATGCACTCTTTGTTTTAAAGAAGGCTTTCACATTTAATGTGGGTTCGGCAGGCTTACAGGTCGATCCGATCATCCACGGTGCTTTCAAGACACCCGAATTTGCGGAATTCCTTGCTCTTACCGATCTGGATGCCATATTCCCGAATATTTTAACCTGGGGATTCCTTATAGTATCATTTGTTATAGTGGCTTTCCTTCCGAATTCGAAGAAGCTTATGGATAAATTTAAACCCAATGCGCTCACGCTTATATTTACGATATTTTTATTCGTCTGGAGTTTCCTGTCCATAAGCGGAGTAAGTACATTCCTGTATTTTAACTTTTAAGATCACAGGAATAATGAATAAACGCGTTTGAATCATCATACACATGGATTTTAGTATAAAAAATCATCAGGATTAGGAAATGAAAAAAAGCAAAGCATTTCTCATCATTTTCATAGCAGCAGTTTTAATTATAGTATCGCTTCCCGCGGCACTTGTTGTTTACGTGGATCCGTATTTCCATTATCATAAACCTCTTGAAGGAAAGAATTACATTTTAAGAGACCAGCGTTATCTTAACGACGGAATCGTCAAGAATTTCGATTACGATGCGATGATCACCGGAAGTTCAATGACCGAATGTTTCAGACCGTCCGTAATGGATTCGCTCTGGGGCACAACGGGTATCAAGGTTCCTTTCTCCGGAGGAAGCTTCCTTGAAGTCGGCGATCTTACAAGAACGGCATGCGAGGCAAATCCCGGCCTTAAAATGGTCATTCGCGGAATTGACTGCAACCGTTTCTTTAATAAAAAAGATGAGCGCGATTATGATGCGGATTCCTATCCCACTTACCTTTATGATAACAATATCTTAAACGACACCAAGTATGTATTCAGCAAAAATGCGATAGTCGAAGCAGCCCTTATTCTCATCCAGAGAGGCGAGGCTTCGCATTACTCTTCTTTTGACACATATTCAAACTGGAGCGGTGACTTCAGATTCGGAAAAGATGAGGTACTTAAGTCCTATTCCAGAGAGGCCGTTATACCCGCAGAATCCCAGCTTCCCCTTACCGATGAAGAGAAGCATATCATGTATGAAAACATTACAGCAAACGTTACCGACATCGCAGACGAATATCCCAATGTCGAATTCTATCTTTACTACACGCCTTACAGCATTTATTACATCGATTACTACAAAAGACTCGGTGAGCTTGATAAACAAATAGAAGCAGAGAAGTATATCACTTCCCTGCTCCTTGAGCATGAAAACATTCATGTATATTCATTCTATATGCAGCATGAACTGATCGAAGACCTTGATAACTACAAAGACCTTGCACACCATGGTCAGAATGCATCCGATCAGATCCTTAACTGGATAAAAGACGGAACCGGCGAACTTACAGAAGATAATTACGAAGCATATTACGATGAACTTCGCGATTACTATTTCTCATTTGATTACGATTCGGTATTCTGATCCGTATTTCTTTTAAGTGTCCGCGCTTTATTTCTTTTATTTATCTTTCTTAATTTTCTTAAAGTGTTCTTTTATCTTGTTTTCATAACCGAGATCCCCGGGCTTATAGAAATTCATAGCTTTAAGTTCATACGGCAGATACTGCTCTTTGACATAATGGTTCTCATAATTATGAGGATATTTGTATTCTGTGCCGTGGCCGAATTCTGCCGCACCCGGATAATGAGCATCTCTAAGATGCGCAGGTATCGGAAGATTGCCGCCCTCATGAACTGCCTTGGTCGCTTCTTCCAAAGCAACGGTACATGCATTGGATTTGGGTGCACTCGCAAGGTAGATTGCAGCATGTGAAAGGATAAGATATGATTCGGGAAGACCTACTCTCTCAACGGCAAGTGCCGCACTTACAGCCACATTTAATGCCATCGGATCCGCATTTCCGATATCCTCGGACGCAAATATCATCATTCTTCTTGCGATAAAAGTTATGCTTTCTCCAGCTTCAAGCATTCTTATAAGATAATACTCTGCCGCATCGGGGTCCGAGCCTCTCATACTCTTTATAAAAGCTGAAATGGTATCGTAATGATTGTCTCCGTCCTTGTCGTATTTAAGTGTTTTCTGCTGAACGCATTCACCCGCAACTTCAAGCGTAATATGGATCTTTCCGTCATCGCTTCTGGGTGTTGTCATTATGGCAAGTTCGACACCGTTTAAAGCATTTCTTGCATCACCGTTCGCTATATCGGATAAGAACTCCACCGCATCATCATCTATAACGGCATTCATTGCCCCTAAGCCGCGTTCTTTGTCATTAACGGCTATATTTATCAGTGTCTTAACATTTTCCTTCGACAGGGGTGTTAATCTGAAAATATTCGACCTTGAAATAAGAGCCTTATTAACCTCGAAGAAGGGATTCTCTGTCGTTGCCCCGATAAGCGTTATAGTCCCGTCCTCAACATAAGGAAGAAGAAAGTCCTGCTGGGCTTTATTGAATCTGTGGATCTCATCGATAAAAAGGATCGTTTTGCGTCCCGAAAAAGCCAGTTCCTTCTTTGCCGCTTCCACTACCTCTTCCATATCTTTTTTGCCCGAGATCGTGGCATTTAACTGTTTGAATTCAGCCTTTGTGGTATTGGCGATAACTTTGGCGAGCGTCGTCTTTCCGCATCCCGGAGGTCCGTAAAAAATAAGCGAACCGATCCTGTCCGCTTCTATTGCTCTTCGAAGCATCTTTCCCTCGCCCAGAATGTCTTCCTGACCAACAACCTCGTCTATGGTCCTCGGTCTCATTTTACCGGCAAGGGGCGCTTCTTTTTTAAGATTCTGTTCTTTGGCAAATTCAAAAATGTCCATGTTTATTTAAACTGATTGGTCTGTGCGTTATATTGGTATCCGATGTCCGACAGTTTCTTCTTTATCTCCTCGGGGTCCAGTTCAAGACTGTCGCAGAGTGAGTCAAAATCATCGAATTCATCGCGAAGTTTCATGTTTATAAAACTTAAAAGCATAAAAGGGTCGCTTGGTATCATAATTTATTACTGTTCTCCAATATTTTAGCCTTAAAATAATCTCCTCTTTCGGCGAAATTCTTAAAATATCCGTAGCTTGCAGCCGCAGGAGACAAAACTACGGCATCTCCCTTGTCGACATACTTAAGAACCACATTAAGAGCTTCGTCTATATCTTTTACCTTCTTACAGTTAAAAGGTCTGCCTGCTTCTTCGTATATTCTCTCGCCCGTAGCATATGCACAAAGGAACATGATGTCTCCGGTCTTCTTTATGAAGTTTTCAAGTTCCTCATATCCAATTCCTCTGTCCATACCGCCGATAATGGCAACTTTAATATTGGGAATGCATTTGCATGCATTGATCGCAGCAAGAGGAATTGTTGAAATGGAATCGTCATAATAATCGATCCCGTCGATATTGCCTATAAACTCAAGTCTGTGAGGAAGTCCTTCGAATTTCTCTATTTCTGATACAACATCATCCTCGTTTAATTTAAGTGCACTAACGCAGACTTTCTTAACAAATTCGGCATTCCACTGATTATGGATACCGAGTATCTTAAGATCGTACTTAGCCTCTTCAAATTCGGGTATTCTGTACTCAAGTCCTCTCGTATCAAGTCTGGGTACGGTTTCTCCGACAAAAACCTTATCGCCGGGAATCTGATATCTGGCGATATTGGTTTTGGCTTTCATGTATTTGTCAAAAGTCTTATAGTAATCGAGGTGTTCTTCGTAGAGATTTAAGAATACCGCAAAATGAGGCGATACTCTTACATTGTTAAGCTGATGACAGCTCATCTCCATTACGGCGATAGCCTGCGAATCAGATGCCATCTCCTCATAATAATCCAGGCAGGGAATCCCGATGTTTCCTACCAGAACAACTCTGTTGGTTATAAGATTTGTAAGCACCTTGTAAAGCATACTGCTTGTGGTACTTTTACCCTTTGTTCCCGTAATCCCGATCGTTCTGTCTCTGAATTCTTCCAGGAAGAGTTCTGTCTGCGATGTGAATTTCTCTTCGGGATAGTCTCCCGGTATACCGGGACTCTTGATAATATAATCAAAGTCGTCTGCTTTTAAATCTTCGGCCTTTCCTTCAAATATCTCTATTTTGGAAGGCTTGCAGTATTTCTTTAAAAAACCTTCCGTTGATTTTCCCTCGATTCCGTATCCCCATATAAGAACCGATTTTGATTCAAACTTCTCTGTAATACTCATTTCATTTTCTCTTTCAGAATATATTTATGACAGTTTTTTCGGAACGCTTTCTATTGCGTAGATAACTCCCGACATCGTTGTAAGACGATCCAAAAGATCCGCATCAACGTTACTGTCAATCGGGAAGATAGCTTCAATCCCTATATTATCCGTTTTGCCGCTTCTTGAAGATACTACCATGAAGTTCTTGGCAGAATATTCTTCATCAAGCCTTTTGATAAACTCGTTAACCTTACGGGCATCATCTATTTCGATGTATATCTCGACATTCTTTCTTCTCTCTTTTTTATCATTCTCGAGAACATAAAGAACCGAGGTTGCTATTAAAACTATGACCGTACATGTGCAGGCTCCGACATAGAATCCGAAACCGCAGGCAATACCGATAGTACCTACCGCCCAGATACCTGCTGCCGTGGTAAGACCTACGATATGATCTCTGCCCTTGGTAAGGATAGTTCCGACACCTAAGAAACCGAGTCCGGAAATAACCTGTGCGGGAATTCTCGCAGCATCCGATGTGATCCCGATGTTAAACACGATATACTGCGCAATGAGCGAAGTCATGCTCGCTCCAAGGCATACCAGAATATGCGTTCTGAAACCGGCAGGTCTTTTGTATTTTTCTCTTTCCAATCCGATGCATCCGCCCAAAAAAGCCGCAAGCAGCAGCCTTATGATCGCGGTGACCGAATTAAATTCTTCCAGGAAATCAATAGCATCAACCATAAAATCCATAAAAATATACCGCCCTTCCCAATGCCCATTTGGATAATTATACCATATTTTCGGGCATCAAACAAGAAAGTGGACAAACGAAAACATATTGTACAAGTCCATGAATATTGATGATATAATACCATTAAAAGATTACTAAATTTGAGGTATCATCTATGGAAATAGAAAGAAAATTCAAAGTTAAAGAAATGCCTGACTTAAACCTCTATCCCTATAAGCAGTTAGAGCAAGGATACTTAAATATCATACCGGCTATAAGGGTTCGCAAGGATGATGACGAATATTATCTTACCTACAAAGGAAAGGGTTCTGTAGGTTCGATCGTACGTGAAGAATACAATCTTCTCCTAAACAAAGAATCGTACGAACATCTTATCACAAAAGCTGATGGTCGAATTATAACAAAAAAAAGATATCTCATTCCTTATGATAAATTCACGATAGAACTCGATGTATTCGAAGGCGACCTTGCACCTTTGGTAATCGCCGAAGTTGAATTCGAAACCACTGAAGAAGCGCTTGCTTTCGTACCTCCGGCCTGGTTTGGCGAAGACGTAACCGATAACCGTGAGTACTTAAATGCCAGGTTATCACAAAGACCATGATTGGACGATCAACACCGAACTATTACAAATAGGTTATCCAACCGATTGTAGAAATCAGATTTATTTTAAACAATACAAAAGGACCACCATATGATGCATAAGTGGGTAATGTGTTGCCGCCGGCACTTAGCGAATCACACACGAAGTGTGATGATGAGCTTAGTGACCGCTGCGTTGCAACACCTTAGTGAGAACGTGCCCACGTTGTATCGTATGGTGGCCCTTTGGGTTTATTTGTATTAACTGCGGATTTCTACGATCGGTCCGCCTTTTCCTTCGATGTAATCGCCGGTAATGGTTACGGTTCCGATGTTGTCATCTTTAGGAATTTCATACATGATATCAAGCATGAATTCCTCTATGATTGCTCTAAGTGCTCTCGCACCTGTATCTTTTTCCTTAGCTTTTTTTGCAATCGCTCTTAATGCAGAATCATCAAAAATGAGCTTAACCTCATCGAGTTCAAGAAGTTTTTGATACTGCTTTAAAATAGCGTTCTTAGGCTCTTTCAAGATAGCGACCAAAGCGTCCTCATCAAGCGAATCAAGCGGACATATGATCGGAAGTCTTCCAACGAATTCGGGGATCATTCCGTACTTCTTAATGTCTTCCGTGGTTACCTTATGAAGAAGCGTTTTGTCTTTGTCGTATTTATCCTTAAGTTCGCTGTTAAAACCGATTCCCGCCTGCTTTGAAAGTCTGGATTTGATGATCTCCTCAAGGTCGGGAAATGCTCCGCCGCAGATAAAGAGAATGTTTCTCGTATTGACCGTGGTCATGGGAACCATTGCGTTCTTGCTTGTTGCTCCGATAGGAACTTCTATCTCTGCGCCTTCAAGAAGTTTAAGCATTCCCTGCTGAACGGATTCACCGGAAACGTCTCTGTGATTGCTGTTGGGTTTCTTTGCAAGTTTGTCGATCTCATCAACGAAGATAATGCCGCATTCCGCACGGTCAACATCGTTGTCTGCTGCAGCAAGAAGTTTGCTTACTACACTTTCGATGTCATCGCCGATATAACCTGCTTCTGTAAGTGCCGTCGCATCAGCAATGGCAAGAGGAACATCCAGCAGTTTGGCCAGTGTCTGAACGAGATATGTTTTTCCGCAGCCTGTGGGACCGAGCATTAAGATATTGGATTTTTCTATCTCTATCTCATCCATAGTGTCGGTCGCAACTCTCTTATAATGGTTGTATACCGCTACCGATAATATCTTCTTTGCTTCTTCCTGACCGATAACATACTCGTCAAGTTTTGCTTTTAATTTATGCGGTGCCGGAATATCTTTTAACTTGATGATCGGCTCTTTTTTCTCGTCGGGATTTCTTTTCTTAATCTTTGTTCTGGGATTGAAATTCGTTCCCATAAGATCGTTAAGATTAAGGAAAAATGTTCCTTTCGGACCGGACTGCTTATGCTCGTCCTTTTTATTTTCTTTGTCACTGTCGGGCTCGTCGGGATTATCCGAAGAAACCTGTTTATCGCTTTTTTGATCCTGTGAGATCTGCATGTTTTCAGTCATTTCGGGAGTCATTCCCATTCCGGGAAACATTCCCGCGAGCTGGCTCGGATCCATGCCGAGCATTTCCTTATAGGGAGACTGATTTAACATATCGGTGCTTTTCTGGAGACAATCCATGCAGATGCACATGGCATCTCCCATTTTAAGCATTTTACCTGCCACACTTTCGGTTCTGTGGCATATTGAACACACATCTTCGTAATCGCTGCTCATAAAAACTCCTGTTAATTATTCTTGCCCTGCAGAGTAACTTCTACGGTAAATTCTTCGTACTCGTATCCGTTATATCTTTCGTATGTGATCTTAGCTTTCGAACCTGCAGGATAAGAAGCAAGATAATTCTTAAATTCCGCCATGGTGATCACGGAGTCGCCTTCAAATTCGGTGATGATATCACCTCTCATGAGTCCGGCTGTATCGGCTGTTGCTCCGGGTACCACTTCAGAAATGTAAATTCCTCTGGGAATAAGTGCACCTTCGTTTGTATAAAGGCCTGCACTGGTTTCAATTGCGGAAATTCCGAAATAAGACTGCTGGTCTTCGGGAAGTTCCACGAGATCCTGTTTATTCATAAGGTTTCTGATAATGGGTTCCGCTTCATTAATGGGAATCGCATAACCCATACCTTCTACCGCACTGCCAAAAAGCTTATCGGAGTTGATACCGATCAGTTCACCACGCATGTTAAGCAATGCGCCGCCGGAGTTACCGGGATTGATTGCCGCATCCGTCTGAATGAAGATTCCGGGTTCTCCGGATTCTGTAATGATCTCTCTGTCAAGAGCACTTACAACACCTGCTGTTACGGACTGACCGTATCCTAAAGCATTACCGATCGCCACTACTCCTTCGCCGACCTTGGTGGAATCTGAATCTCCGATAACTGCTATCGAGATAGCTTCTTTCGTTTCCTGTGTAAGGTCTTCGAGATTAACTGCCACCACCGCAAGGTCCATGGAAACTTTCTTTCCTTTTACGGTTGCTTCTGCTGTTGAACCGTCACAGAAATTGATGGTTATGGATTTATTGTCTGCAACTACATGGTAGTTTGTAGCAATCAGAAGTTCTTCGTCGCTTTCTCCTACAATGATTCCGCTTCCGGCGCTCTCGCCTTCCGTGATATATCCGTAATATTCATATTCACCGATAACATTGATGGAAACAATCGCGGGCATACAGTTCTCGGCAACTTCGACAACCGTATAATCTTCCGCAGCCATAACAATGTCTTCTACTTCCTCGATCTTCTCTTCAGGATCGACCTCTTCTATCTGTGCATTGCTTCCGCCGCCGTCATGATTCTTGTCGGGATCGGCCGAAACATTTACATTCTGTGTGAATGCAGGATCGGGAACAGCATCTGTTACCATGGGGATAACAGTCTTATTGGATATGATCGTTAATCCCGTAAAAGTTACGGAAGCGAATATACCGAAAAGTATTGCTGTAAAGATCACAAATAAAACAGTTAAAAATTTATTACCTTTTCCATTCTCTTTGCTCATAATAATTGCCTCCTTAATTTAGGATGATTAGATTATGAAACTTTTATGTGAAAATTGCGTGTATTATGCTTCTTCTTTTTTATCTTCTGAAGAATTCTCTTCTTTAGATGCTTCCTCTTTGGACGATTCTTTCTTTGCCGTTTCTTCTTTGGCCACAGTTTCGCTGTAACTCTTCCAGGCAACATCCCTGTTGGGTTCGGGGACATGGGATCTGTCGATCATCTTGTCTTTCGGGCGAACCTTTATCTCATCCTTAAGAGTAGATTTATGTCCTGCTTCCCTGTATGTATTGTCGACACTGGATGCTTTGTGGATCTTTCTTCCGTCGATCCTCTCCTCGCCTTTTATTCCGTAGCCGGCATTATAATTAATCTTTTTGTTGTTCTCGTAAACGTCTTTTCCAACCCAGTATTCGGGTAAAGATGACAGTCTTTTAACAAGCCATTTGGGAAGGTATTCATACATATATCCGAGCTTGTAACCCATTAATTTAAATGCGCTGTTAACGATAAGCTTGGGAATCAGTATGCTCTTACGTCTTTTCTTTAAATGTTCGATAGTCTTGGAAACAAGTTTCTTTCCCTCGGCAGATGATGATATATTTTTGAATATCTCGGGGTGATCCGCCTGAGAAACTCCCAGATCGAAGTTTCTTTTGAAAAGAGCGATATTTCCGTAATCATGTGAATGGATCACTTCGGCACTTGCGGTATAAGCTATTTTATATCCTGCTTTTATCGCATGTGCAGCATAGATCATGTCCTCATTAAAGATAATGTATTCTTCAAAACCGCCGAGTTCTTCATAAACATCCCTGTTGTAGGCCGCGCAGACATTTGAACAGAAATACGTCTTGATACCGAGTTCTTTTAAATCCTCGATGCCTTTCAGTCTGGATTTTCTCGGATAATTGAAATTTCGCGTAAACTTCTCTATTTCATTTGAATTCTTTTTGGCAACCTGTCTTGCATAGGATACAACAGCCTTGTTCGAAACAAGCGGGCTTATAAGATTTTCGATCATGTCTTCGCTCTTGGGCACCGCATCATCCGTCATCATGACGAAAATATCCGCCTCTGAACGAAGTACGCCGTCACGCCTTGTTCTTCCATGGTTGAATTCCCTTTTGGAGATATGCGTAACATGAATGTTATCATACACTTTATCAAGCGAATGATTAAACATCAGAGAAGTATAATACTGCTCTTCGGTGTTCATGACGATTATTCTGTTTATCGGATATGTCTGCTTTTCCAACATTTCGATGAGTTTTATGTACGACTCACCGGGTTTATATGAAGGAATAATGACATCTACTGTAGGTCTGTCAATCATTTTTGTTACCGTTTATAAAAGTTCAGGTATGTTTCGCTGATTATTTAAAATGCCCGACACCCATCAGGGTGCCGGGCACCTTTAGTCTGTCGACACTTTTTAATATCCGTATTTGGCAGCTTCGGACGAAATTGAACCGCTTATGTCAATAACCGTCTGTGAAGGAGTATATTCTACATCGGGATAAAGGAATGCGTGAAGATCCTGTACGTTGTCTAACAGATCAACAGGGATAACACAGCTTCCCTTTGAACCGAGTAATCCGGTCTTTATCTTGCCGTCAAAAGGGAATCCCTTTGAATCAACTATTTCGTAATCTCCCACCTTTGTTGCCATGGGGATGATCTCCTGGTCGACATCCATGTTGGTAGCAACATAAGGAAGAACATCGTTGACTATTGTAGTGATCTGCTTGGGATTAACCTTTTTAGCCTTTGTGACTATCTGTGTAAGCACATCTCTCTGTCTCTGTGTACGTCTGAAATCATCACCGCTCGTATATCTGATACGGCAGTATGCCAAAGCCTGATAGCCTGATAATGTCTGCAATCCCGGTTTGGAAACGGGAACGAAATCATCGGTGATAACGGTATTGGTTTCCGTAGAATACATAGAAGCCTGATAATCGTTTAAGTATGAGATTTCGTTCTGCTGGATATCGATATCTACACCGCCTACGGCATCTACCGTTTTCATGACACCGTCAAAGCCTACGGTTACAAACTTGGTAATGTATAAGTCAAGATTCTGATTGAGCATATTGAGTGCCTGCTCGGGACCGCCGTATGCATAAGCTGCATTACATTTCTGATAAGAAGCATTTTCCTGTGTTCCGATGTTAAGAAGCGTATCACGATATACACTGCAGAGTCTGACATCGCCTGTCTCATTATCTATAGCGCAGATAATGATCGTATCTGTTCTTGTTCCCTTTTTAAGCGTGCCGTTACGGGCATCAACTCCGAAGAACGCAAGCGTTGTATATTCCTTTGTTTCAGGAATGTTATCAACGCTTTCGCCGTTTGCCGGCGGATTGAATATGATTTCATTTTCAGGTATTCTGTACATTGTTGCTCCGCTTTCTTCGTCATTCTTTGTATTTTTGAATACGAAGATCAAAACAACAATTACTGCAATAAGAACTAATGCCTCAACACCTATTATGATATTCCGAACTACCTTATTCCCACCTTTTTTACGTCTGTCATTTTTTTTGGCCATTTGATTTTTTACCTTTAAATAAGGGTATCCTCCTAATATGCGTTTTTATTTACAAATCCTTTGAGGAATGTCAACAGAATAATTTCGACATCAAGCCATATCGTCCAGTTCTCAATATAGTAAATGTCGTATTCGATTCTCTTCCTTATGGATGTATCGCCTCTGTAACCGTGCACCTGCGCCCATCCCGTAAGACCCGGACGAACCTGATGCTTGATCATGTATCTCGGTATTTCTTCTTTAAACTGTTCGACGAACTGAGGTCTTTCGGGGCGTGGTCCTATAAGAGACATGTCGCCTTTTAATATATTGAAAAACTGCGGAGTTTCATCGATACTTGTTTTTCTTAAAAACTTTCCGTAACCCGTAACTCTCGGGTCATTCTTCGTGGTCCACTCTTTTTCTTCCTCTTCAGGCTTCTGTTCAACCATGGTACGGAATTTGTACATTTTAAAAGGTTTGTTATGAAGTCCGACTCTCTCCTGTACGAAGAATACCGGTCCGTCGCCTTTGGACTTTATCACTATTGCCGATATGATCATGATCGGTGAAAAGATTATTATGGCAACAAGCGAACCTACTATATCAACCGCTCTCTTTATATACCAGTTAAATGTAGAAGTAAGCGGAACGCGTCTTATATTGATGACCGGCAGTCCCGACAGATCTTCGGTATAAGGCCTTGAAGGGATTACCGCGTTGTAATCTGGGATGAACTTTGTATGTACTCCCGATTTCTCACAGATTCCTACTATTTCCTCAAGTCTCGAATAATTCTTAAGGGGAAGGGCTATCGCTATCTCATCAAGCTTATTCTGAGGAAGAACCACTTCCAGGTTATCTATTCTGCCAAGAACCTGAATGCCTTTGTAATATGTTCCCGCAGGAACCTCATCATCCAGAATTCCTCTTATCTCATATCCCCACTGAGGATTTACAAGGATTCTGTCTATGTACTGCTCGCATGCTCTTGAATATCCCACGATCACAACCTGCTTGGAATTGTGTCCTTTCTTCCTTATGTATGAAAGCGTTCTGCGCACAAGGAAACGGTAAAGTGCCATCAGGAGCACATTCATCAATGCGAAGAAGAAGATCAGGGATCTTGAGAAGTTCGGCTGTTTGATCAGGTAGAGTACTACCAAAAAGATCATGCCGCCGACAACATTTGCTCTGATTATGTCGGCTACTTCCCTTAACCAAGATGTCATTCTTTTTGGTTTGTAAAGGTTCAGTGTGGCATAAATCGCCAAATAGCCCGGAACAATAAAATAAAGGGCAAAAAAGTAGGTCTTCATCGGCAAAACGCCTTGATTCACCGGTGGAAAAACAACCATTCTGCCAAACCAGGCACATATATATGCAAATGCTGTTACTATGCAATCAAGTACAATATGCAGTCTGTTAAAAAATGTTTGATTGTCCTTAATCATAAGCAACTATGCGTTTAATTCTAAACGTCCTCAAATTATAATGATACAATATCGGAAGGCTTTTTTCAAGCATCATTAACTGTCACGGGTTTCTCAATAGATAATGTTCTTTATCAATTCGAATTCGATCGCAAGAGCTCTTTTTCGTTTGGCCGAATCAAAAACGATCTTTCTTGAACGTTCGCTTTCGGTCCTTTTTAATGCTCTTCCTTTTTTGATACCCTCTCTGTATGCTTTGCCCAATCCCTTGTTCATAAAGTAAAGCTGCTTAATGATGATTCCGGTTTCCATCGCGGGAAAATTGACTATCTTCTGAAGCACAGTCTGGTTCTTAAACCTTACGAGTATGGAATTCTGTGCGGCCAGTCTGACCTTGAATTCGTTGTGCCTCGAACCGCTTGTCGCACTTCCCTCATGAAATACACGTGCATTGGGCTCATATTTATTGGTATATCCGTAAATTTTTGCTCTGTATCCTATATCAACATCTTCAAGATAAGCAAAATG
Source organism: uncultured Lachnospiraceae bacterium (assembly GCA_902782715.1). Classification (GTDB taxonomy): domain Bacteria; phylum Bacillota; class Clostridia; order Lachnospirales; family Lachnospiraceae; genus UBA3766. The sequence goes on from CACZOG010000103.1 coordinate 19,747, forward strand.
GTTCTCATCAAAGAGTCCCAGATCTATCAGAACCTGTCTTTTGTAAATGGCAGCTCCCGCACATGCGGAAAAGATCTCCCCGCTTTTGCTGTGGCTGTCGGCAAGCTTATCCTTGCCCCTGGTTCTTGCCCATCCGAATATATTATAGAAATCTCCCGCATTATCAATAAGTGCATGATTGAAAGCGGAAAGCATTTTGCATTGTACCGAAAAGACATTTGAGTATTGACCGTCTTGATCAATGGCATTAACTATCTCTCTTAAGCATCCCGTGTCAACGTATGCATCATTATTTAAAAGAAAAACGTATTCCGAATCCGATGCTTTGATCCCGTCATTAACGGAAGCAGCAAATCCCAGATTCTCGCTGTGTTTTATAAGCCTTGCCTTAGGATAGGCAGCAACTGTTTCTTCTACGCCCTCAACGGTGGAGGCATCATCAACAACAATGATGTCATAATCCTCGAAATCCTGCTTATCAAGTTCGGCAAGACATTTCGAAAGATAATTTATTCCGTTGTAATTCGGGATAACAACACTTACCTTCATCCTCGGTTACTCCTGTTTATGATCGGGATCATATAATATTTTGTAACCAAGTTCCCTAACTTTCTTGCAGAATGCCAGGCTTATCGCAACATAATCCGGTGCATTCTTGGCAAGCTTCGATTCCACCATTTCATCGTAAAGATTCTCAAGCACGGGGTTGACTCTCATATTTCTGACATCGGCCGCTTCCACCTGCTGGATGAGCGAACCTCTGTGCATGTATCCTCCCATTCCCTTTGTCAGGCCTCTGTACATAACGGTTCCGTCTTCTCTCATTGCACCACCGGATATCTTTCCGAATTTATAAAGCGGTCCGCAGAGCATTCCGATATAAGGTCTTGTCGAGAAAAGAAGATTCTTGTACTCGATATGATAAAAGCCTAAATGTGCGGTATGACTTACGGTTACCGCCCATCCCATGGACTTGCAGTAATCATCTACCGCTCTTCTTCCGGCTTCGTAAGCATATTCCTTTGCATCGGTATTTCCGGCTGTCGAAAGTGAATGTGCTCTCCAGTGATATAAGATCTTGGGAACGTGAAGCGTCTGTGCCTCGGGATCTTCCATGCTCCTTAACGCACGAAGGAACAGATCGTAATCCTGTGCTCCGTCGTATTCGCTTCTGAATTTAAGTTCCTGGATAAGTTTTCTTTCAAGCAGTGTAAAATGGCAGATATAATTGTTGGTCAAAATCATATCCATGTTAAGATCGGGTTTGCGGTTAGGCTCATAAAATGTCTTGCCCTTCGCATCCGTCTTATCCTCATCCGAGAAAATGAGTTTTGCCTTGTATTCATTGGTAACAAGTGCCTTGGACATATAATAAAGTGCATCGGGAGTAAGCAGATCGTCATGATCGAGAAGTCCTACATAATCTCCCGTTGCCTGTTCAACTCCGTAATTTGAGTTGGTCGAAATACCACCGTTTGTTGTCAGATGAATGTACTTGATCGTACAGCCGTCATAATCATAAGTGATATCCGTGTCTACGGAAAAAAGTCTGTATGTTTTCTTGATATCTTCTGCGCTTAAAGCTCTGCCCGCAGGTCTTTCGCCGTTAACAACGCCTGTCATTCTCTCGATCTCGTCGCAGAGTTTCTTTCCCTTGGAGCCGTCAACGATGATAAGTTCCCAGTTACAGTAAGTCTGTCCCAGAACACTCGCAAGCATTTCATCAAAATACAGAGTGTCTGTTTCAAACGCAGGAACAATAAGAGAAAATTTAAGGCCTGATGCGAATCTTGAACTCCACGCTCTCTGAGCCTTCAATTCTTCGGTTGTCGCCAGCTGATATTTGAAATTTTTCGGAGCTTTGCTGACCGCGGTATCCGCAACGGCTACCGCAGTCTTCCCAATTCCGTTTCTTTTAAAATATCTGTTTGCCTTATTGTACATTTCTCCTACTTTGGCCATAACATCCTCCAAGCAGTTTCATTAAGCCCAATCGATCATAAATGTCCTTAGCCGATTTTACCTTTTAAAGCATCGGTCAGTTCTTTAACTTTCTCTTTAGCGTCTTCAAGACTTGAACCCTTAACTCCCATGTAGAATTTGATCTTGGGTTCTGTTCCCGAAGGTCTTGCGCAGCACCATGCATCATCCGAAAGTTCGAAATAAAGAACGTTCGAGGAAGGAAGTCCCGTGGATGATTTCTCGCCTGTGGCGATGTCGATTCTTTCATCCTTGGTGTAATCTCTCATAGCAAGCACCTTCCATGAACCGAACTCTTTGGGAGGATTTGCTCTTAAGCCTTCCATGATGGCTGCGATCTGTTCGCTTCCTTCTTTGCCCTTCATGGTTATAGTATAAAGGTCTTCTTTGTAATAACCGTATTTCTCATACATATCGAGCATCATATCCCATACGGTGATACCCTGCTTCTTGCAGTATGCTGCAACTTCACAGAGACACATAACGGCAACGATGGCATCCTTGTCTCTTGCGTGTGTACCTGCAAGGCATCCGTAACTCTCTTCAAGACCGAATACATAGTTGTATGTGCCTTTCTCAAGGAACCACTTGATCTGTTCGCCGATGTACTTGAATCCTGTAAGAACTTCGATCTCGGTAACATTGTAAGCCTTCGTGATAACATCAGCCATGTTGGTTGTAACGATAGTCTTAACCAGTGCGGGTTTCTCAGGCATTTTGCCGAGCTTTGTTCTTTCTCTTAAAATGTATTCTGCGATGAGCATTCCGGACATATTTCCCGTAAAAGGAATATATTCGCCGCTCTTGGGATCGAATGCATATATACCGAGTCTGTCGGCATCGGGGTCTGTAGCAAGTACGATATCCGCATTAACTTCTTTGGCAAGCTTTAATGCAAGCGTAAATGCCTTGGGATCCTCGGGGTTGGGATATTCGAGTGTCGTAAAGTTCGGATCGGGCATCTCCTGCTCGGGAACAACGTATACATTCTCGAATCCGAGTTCTTTAAGGATCCTTCTTGCGGGAACATTTCCGGTTCCGTTAAAAGGTGTGTAAACGATCTTTAATTCCTTACCCATTTCGGCGATAACTTCGGGATGAAGGATCTGCTTCTTAAGTTCAGCCATAAAAGCATCGTCGATCTCTTTGCCTGTCTGAATGTAAAGTCCTTTTGCCTTTGCATCCTCAAGGCTCATTGTCTTAACTGTATGATAATCCGTTACGTTCTTTACGTAGGAAATGATCTCTTTATCTCTGGGGCTTGTGATCTGAGCACCGTCTTCCCAGTAAACTTTGTATCCGTTATACTCGGGAGGATTGTGGCTGGCGGTAATAACAATACCTGCCGTACAGCCTAAATATCTTACCGAGAATGAAAGCTCGGGTGTAGGGCGAAGAGAATCAAATACATATGCCTTAATTCCGTTGGCAGCCATGCATAAAGCGGCTTCATTCGCAAATTCGGGTGACATTCTTCTCGAATCGTATGCAATGGAAATACCTTTATCCTGAGTGCCCTGTGCAAGAATATAATTTGCAAGTCCCTGAGTTGCTTTTCTTACAGTGTACAGATTCATTCTGTTTGTACCGGCACCGATAACGCCTCTTAAACCGCCGGTACCGAACTCAAGATCTCTGTAAAATCTGTCTTCCACTTCTTTATCATCATTCCTAATGGCAAGCAATTCCTTTTTGGTATCCTCGTCAAAATAATCATCCTCAAGCCAGAAATTAAACTGCTCTCTGTAATCCATATCAATTCACTCCTTTTCTTACATTACGTGTTTTTGCGCACACATATAATTGTACTTCTTTTTGCCCGTAAATACAATAGCAAACAAGGTTTCGAACCGTCCAAAAACAGTTCCCGAAAACACAATAAAAAAGCGGTCCGAAGACCGCTTTTTACAGGCATGTGATGCCCCAGATTTTAAAAATGATGTTTCTGATTATCCACTGTCCCAAAAGAACACCGATTCCGACATAAATCGTACCTGTTACGGGGAATCCGGTAAAGCCGAGTTTCTTGGTAGTCTTGACCAGTATCGTATTAATCATGAAAACGACATAATCGATCGCATAATACGGTACAAAAGGATTGTAAAGAAAACTCTTAAGCAGATGTCCGTGCAAAAGGAACTCAACGCTCCTTGTACCTCCGCATCCCGGGCAGTAGATCTTAGTTAAGGTATAAAACGCACATATGACACCGCCGTCGGTCAGATAATCATCAAAGATGTAAAGAGCCGGAGCGGCAATCGCAAATACTATGGCGAATGCTATACCTATTTTAAACCATGTATCAGTCAGATCGTCTTTAAAGAACCGTTTTTCCATTAAAGTAAAAGAAGTGAAAGTTCTTCAGCGATAACTGCAAAGATTGATAATCCGTAAATTGCGAAAATAACGATCCAGAAGATTGTGGAACCGATTGCAAATACCAATGTGATAATGCTGAGAACCAAACCTACTGTAGGTAATGCTGTTGTATTGCCTTTCTTCTTAGCATTGATCGCAAGAATAAGACCAACGATACCAATAACAAGACCAAAGCATCCTGACATGCAGCTGAGCATTCCGACAATACCAAGAATAAGAGAAGCTATACCTAAGCCTTTAGCGGGTACTACTGCGGGTGCATCGTAGGAAACTGTATCGGTGTTGTACATGTTAGGGTTAAAATTGTTGTTATCCATTTCAATATCCTCCGTATAGATGATTATTAATACTTTTTCAAAGCAAAAACAATTATATGACTTTTGTTTTGATAATTCAAATTATTTTTATACATGACTGATATCAGTGTACATTGCGAGATCCGTATCGATCGTGCAGATGTCGTTGAGATTTAAGTCATGAACGTTATTATGGCCTGTGCTTCTGCAGATCTCCTTCAGTGCTTCGGTCATGTTGTTTGCCATCTCAATGTCAAATCCTCTCTCAACAAGAACGAAATTGGCACCGAGTGCAAGGATCTTTGCAAGTTCCTGAGCATCCTTCAAAGCCTCAACACAAACGAGGATCTCAAGTTTGGAATTAACTCTGTTAAGATAATTTCTTGCTCTTCTCAACGCATAGGGAAGAATTCTCTGTGATACGTCGTTAAGTATCACGAAATCAACCTTGGCATATACGCATGCTTCAAGATCATCTTCTATTCTGCCTGCAACAAGATCGATACCAACGGGTGTTCCGCAGAATCTTGCTTTTGCGATCTCAACTTCCTCTCTCAACTCTTCCTTGCTTGAAAGGTTGGGGATATGTCCCTCTTCACCTTTAACAAGAACAAGTGCCTGATTGTTGTAACTTTCGGGCTTTGAATTATTGGGAATATGCTCGCCCCAGATAAAGAGTTTGGAGAAGCAGAACGGCTGGAGTACTTCAACCGGGCAGGATGTCAGCGCACCGATAACCGTCTTTGTTTCAACAAATGCATTCTTCTTTAAAGGAAGAGGATTGCACTGTGCGGGAAGAAGAATGATATTCTCAAGTCCGTTGGAAACATTGGCTTCAACAAGACGATAGTCATCAAATATCTTCTGTGCCTCGTTATCGTAAAGAACGGTATATTTTGTATCGCTCTTTATCATCGAATAAGCCACGGGCTTTCCGTCGGATTCTTCGTTTTCGTCAAGACAGATGTATCCGCGGTTCTCTTCTTCTGCCGCTTCTTCGTTTATCTCTTCTGCGATCTCTTCGCTCTGAACTTCTTCAGCATTTTCTTCTGCAGCTTCTTCAAAGATTTCTTCTGCGGGTGCTTCTTCTACATTTTCTTCAGCAGGTGCTTCCTCAGCAGTTTCTTCTATTGTTTCTTCTACAGTATCTTCTGCGGGAACTTCTTCGGATGCTTCTTCAAATATATCTTCTGCAGGTGCTTCTTCTGAAGCCTCTTCAACTGTATCTTCTGTTGTTTCTTCTAAAGCTTCCTCTGCATTCTCTTCAGAAGCTTCTTCGAAAACTTCTTCTGTGGGAGTTTCTGCTGCTGCGAAGATTACGGTTCCTTCATCTTCGTTGATCTCTTCCGATGCAGGCTCTTCGATTTCTTCTGAAGGAGCTTCTTCTGTCTCTTCTGCCGCATCTTCGGATGTTACGTATGTTTCTTCCGCTGCTTCTTCAACAGCATCCTCTGCTGTCTCTTCAGCCGTTTCATCGGAAGCTTCTTCAAAGAGAGTTTCCTCTGCGGTCTCTTCTGAAGGAATTTCTTCTGCTGTTTCTTCAGCAGTTTCTTCCGAAGGAGTTTCTTCTGCCACTTCTTCTGCAGCTTCAACAGTTTCTTCGGATGCTTCATCTGATTCTGCTGCATCGAAGAAATTCTCTTCTTCATTTATTGCTTCTTCTTCATTGCTGTTTTCTTCTTCAGAAGCACTTTCTTCCAAAACGATTTCTTCTGCTTCGTCAAGATTTATCTCTTCTGCTTCATCTTCTGCAGCTTCTTCTGCGGATTCAAAAGATTCTTCTGCAGTTTCCTCATCAGTAAATGATTCTTCATAAGTATCTTCTTCTTTGGAAGCCTCTTCATATGTCTCTTCTTCGGAAACGGGATCTGTCTGGAAATCTTCTTCCGTTCCTTCAGAAGTATCCGATGCACCGTCAAGCTTTTCGAGTTCTTCGGTGTCGTTCTCTTCTATTTCCTCTTCGAATACCATTTCTTCGTTTGAATCGGCATCTGTTTTATCCATAACGTCTACAACGCTGCTCTCTGCGCCGATAACTTTCTGGATCGTGCCCATTCCGTTGCCCCATAAAGGCTTGAATTCCTGATTCTCGTTATTCTTGGCTTCTTCTTCAGCCTTAAGTTCTTCTTCGCTCTTAACGGGATTGGCATTTGAATAAATTGTCTGAATAAGTCCGTTGTCTCTCTCGGGTTCTTCGGCTGCGGTTGAACTTTCCTCGCTGTATCTTGAAGGCTCATAGTTATCTCCGCCGATAACACGTTCAACGCTTCCCGTACGGTTTAAAGTAAACGGAGTTTTAGCCGGTTCTTCTTTCTTTTCTTCCTCTGCGCCTGAAACATCGTCATCCTTCTTCCAGAATTCCTGACGTTTTTCAATTACGAAACCGCCTTCGGATGCTTCTGCCTTTTCTTCACTTACGCCGCTCTCTTCTGAAACGGATTCTTCTTTAGCTTCTTCCTGAGCATTTTCTTCAAGAACTTCATCGATGAAATCTTTGAATTCATTTCTGCTTGTAAGTTCCGATTCTTTTTCCTTCTCTTTTTCTTTAAGGAAATCAGCAAAACTTCCCGATGAGTTCTCTTCAGCGGTTTCAAATGAGTTATTCTCTGAGGAAACAGTTTCCTCGTAAGGTTCTTCTGTATTTAATTCAAACGAATCCGAGGCAGGTGCTTCCTCTGTCTTTGAAGCTTCGCCTTCTGCGATATCTTCATCTGCTTCTTCAAAAACAAAATCATCGTCGCCGTCTTCTTCTTCGTTCTTTACTTCGTCTTCTTCAATCAGTTTGAATCCGGATCTGTCGGCATCACAGATAGGACAGCTGTACAAGTTTTCAAAACTCTCACCTGCCTGCTGTTCGTCGAAAACATATCCGCATATTTTACATTCGTATTTAGCCATTAATTTTGCCCTCCCACAAGCATAAACCTAATCCCCATTATTATATATTTTTCAAGGCTTTCCGTCAAGAAAAAAGCATTCCCCGAAAGGCTTCGAAAGCCCGTATTTTTGACAATTTAAAGCCTCTTTTTTTATGCAATATTGCCATTGACGTCTTTTTCAAAGTATAATGAAATCCGACGAAGGACAGAATCGGCGTTTCGGAGGTTTATAAATCATGAATTACAAGTTCATTCTTACATATGACGGAACACGTTACTTCGGCTGGGAACATCAGCCCAAAGTTGAGGAAACGATACAGGGAAAGATCGAAAATGTTCTTTCCAAAATGGTTGAAAAGGATGTTGAAGTCATCGGCTGCGGAAGAACCGATGCGGGAGTCAGTGCAAAAGGCTATGTCTGCAATGCGCATCTTCCGATAGATACAGACCCGAAAACCGTCAGGGATTATATGAACAGATACCTTCCCGACAATATCTGCGTGGATGACTGCATTATCGCAAGCGACAGATTCCACTCAAGATACAATGCGGTAGGAAAAACTTACCGTTACACCTGCTACATAGGAGATACCAAACCCGTATTCAACAGAAAATACGTATATTCTCTTGATTTTAAACCTGACATCGATGCAATGAAAAAAGCCTCTTCGCTTCTTATCGGCGAACACGACTTTGCTTCTTTCTGTTCAAACCCCAAAATGAAAAAATCCACCGTCAGAAAGGTGGATAAAATAGATATAGAAAAGAACGGCGATTATCTTACTTTCACTTATCACGGATCCGGTTTTTTGCAGCATATGGTAAGGATCATGACAGGCACTCTTCTTGAAGTCGGAGAAGGCAAAAGAGAAGCATCCTCAATGCCCTCTCTCATCGATGCCAAAGAAAGAGCAAAAGCCGGAGCATGTGCCCCGGCCCACGGTTTGTGTCTAATTAAAGTCGATTATTGAAATGAATGATAAATAATCATACTTATCTTAAAAATCACCTTAAAAGGTTTTAATAAACTTCTCTATTTCACTGTTTACTTCTTCGGGTCTGTCATAATTTGAATTGTGTGCCGCATTCTTTATCCATGAAATTTCGCAACCGAGATCTTCGGACCACTCTTTATTATATTTTATTACTTTGCCGGTAACGTCTTTGTCTCCGACAATAAGGAGCGTCGGACATTTTATTTGCAGATTGCTGACATCATCGAGAAAACAGGCATATCCCGTTCCCAACAAACGGCAGAGTTCTTTCTTGTCATAATCCTCATGCATATCAAGCATGTTCAAATAAGCGCCTTCGGTTGTCGATACCTGTTTTGCCACGCTTTTTCTCAAAATTTTATCAGGATAAAGTTTGGACATCCATTCTATTTGTCTTAACCACCATTTATCGGATTTCGAATAATATTTTTCGCCGTAGGGACAGCTGTCTATCGAAACGAATCCTTCCACGATTTCGGGAAATCTTTTCAACACGGATTGTGTAATAAATCCTCCCATGGACTGACCGATAAAAACCGCTTTTTCGATCCCGTTTTCCTCAAGAATTTCTTTCGCCGCAAAAGCCGCTTTTTCGTATGTGAAATTTTCAAAAGGTCTGGATTTTCCGTGAGCGGGCGCATCCCATGAAATAACATTGTATTCTTTCGAAAAATAATCGGTTTGATTATCAAAAAGTTTGTGATTAGCAGTAAGTCCGTGAAGGAAGAATAACGTTCTTTTATTGCAATCGATATCACCAAAAATCCAGTAATGTATTTCGCCTGATTCTGTTTTTAATATTTTCTCGTTTTCCATATACATCCTTTTATTCTTGTTATTCATTTTACTGTTGTTAATTTTTTACACTTCTCTTTTTCTTCAGCGCGTTGTTCTTTTGTCGAAGCATATCTTTTCTTTAACCTATTCATACCACAAACAAAAAACGGGAACAATATCTGTTCCCGTAAGTTGCACTTATTTGTCGTTATCATTCACTTTTTTGTGTTCTTTCTGAAATTGCTTAAGATCTGCATTAAGTATTTTATCATCTATTTTTCTCTTAACTCTGTAAATTAAGAATACGCAAAGATACATGAACAAAATATACCCCGCGAAAATCAGTGTCGATGAAATACTCTTTTCATACCAGTTTCCGAAAAACGAAACCATGCAATAGATGAGTGTGCATATAAAGAATCCGAGATATTCACGCACACCGAGTTTGTCTGCCTCATCGCAATTCCCGAAAACATATACCTGAAGATACGCTACTCCGTAACAAGATAAAATCATTTCGGCCATGTGAAGAATGCTTGCATCGTTTTGACCGAATATAAGTCTGTGAGCGCAGTAAAAAAACAGGAAAGCAAAGAAATAAAGACAGGCTTTAAATTCAATCCCGATTTCGCGCGTAAG
>CACZOG010000104.1 GCA_902782715.1 uncultured Lachnospiraceae bacterium
CTTTTCTGTTCTAAATTAGTGGAAAACTGTTAAAAATAAATTAAGGTGCCCGGCTCTAAACTTTTGAGTCGGGCACCTTGCCTTTTATTTAATGATCTGAGTGTTCGTTTTATGAAATATTTGCCTTAAAGGATTTTTATCTTCCCGTTCGAAAAATGTTAACTTAACGGAGCAGTTATCTTTCCCTCTTCGAAATCCCTGCAGAACTGCTCGAATTCTTCAAGAGGCATGGGCTTTGCAAAATAGTAGCCCTGGAAAAGATTGCAGCCTAATTCGTTTAACATCTTAAACTGCTTCTTCGTTTCAACGCCTTCGGTAAGCGAGAACATATTAAGGCTTGATGTAAGATTAAGGATGTTCTTAACGATCGTTAAAGCCTTAAGCTCATCATCGGTTGCGCTTAAGAACATCATGTCGATCTTAAGTACGTCAACCGGCATATCCTTAAGAAGATTAAGCGATGAATAGCCGCTTCCGAAATCGTCCATTTCAACCATGAAACCGGATTTCTTTAAATCCCTTAATGTCTGCATTCTGCTGGAAATGTCGGACATCATGACTGTTTCTGTTATCTCGATCCTTAATTTCGAAGGATCGATCCCGTATTCTTTAACATATTCTTTAAGAACTTCCGTTACATCCGTAAAATAGAAATCCTTCGGGGAGATATTTACCGAGATAAACTGTTCTCTTCCCTCTTTCTGCCATTTTGCGAGTATCTCGCATGCGCAGCGCCACATGTATTTGTCGACTTCGACAATGAGTCCGTTCTTTTCGAAAACGGGAATGAACGAGCCGGGTGACATGAAGCCGTTTTCGGGATGTATCCATCTTACCAGTGCCTCGGCGCCCACAACCTTGCCGGAATTGTCTACGATCGGCTGAAGGTAAGGACGAAGCTGTCTTTCTTCAAGTGCCTTGGGAAGCTGTGCGGAAATATCCTGATCCCAGAGTGCCTTGTCTCTTAATCTGTTATCATAGTATACGATGTGCTCGTGATAATCATCTTTTATTCCGCTTATGGCCAGATGTGCTCTGTCGAATAAAACGGCAACATCTCTGTCTTCCTTCATTACCTCGTAAACTCCGAGATGGATCAGAACATGGTGAACCTTCTGTCCGTCGCGTACGATGAAATCACTTAATTCTCTTTCGATCTTTGCTCTCTGGAATTCCTCTTTGGGAATGCAGAGTCCAAATGTGTCGCCCGCGATCCTTCCGTATACGCAGAGTTTGGATCTGTCTTTCCTTAACCATTCGGCGATACATTTTATAGCATAATCTCCGAACTCGTTTCCGAAGATATCATTTACGATCTTGAAGTTCTTTACATCAAGGAATACTATCAGATAATTAACATCGGGATTGGATACGATCTTGTCGGCGATACGGCTGAAAAGATAATCTTTGTTATATAATCCCGTCAGTTTGTCATGCGTTGCATTGTATATTTCCTGATAAAAGAGTTTCTGCTCGGCGGTATTATCTCTGACACTTACGCAGTAACCCGTGATCTCGTCATTTTCATCTTTTACGGTATGTTTTTCAAAGGCGTAATGCCTTTCGTTTTCCGTCTCTTTGTTTATTACAAACTGCTCTTCCCAGTCGTCCATTTCACGGTTAAGATTGCCGAACATTCCCTCAAGCTGCGGCTGGACTTTGTCAAAATCTTCCTCAGTCTCGATATGTGAGAATTCAATACCATGCTTGTTGGCCCAGATACACTTTCCGAACGCATCAAAGAAATACATTGCCTGCGGCATTCCCGATGCCATCTCGGCAAGCAGTCTGTCAAGAACACGAAGCGGTCTGTAATATATCGAGAAGAAAAAGATGAAGAGTCCCGCAACCGACAAGCCTATCATCGATCTGTCGATAGGGATCCTGAAGAAAACGTAAACGCCCTGCCATACACCGACAAGAATAAGGCATAAAAGAATGCTTAAATATCTTTCCGCATATATACGGGCACTTTTTTTCGTTTTGTTAAAGAAAGCAATTATGGTTGCCAGGAAAATACTGTAGTCCACAACACGGTGAAGCTGCAGACCGATAAAAGGAACCATCCTGTAATAGTCAAAATCGTCTACTACGATACGTTCCATGATAAATGCATTTTTAAAGAAGGGATTAACGGCAAACTGAAGACAATCCAGGCCTATAAGAATAATGGCGATCCACCTCGGTTTGAATTTTTTCCACTCAAAATCACAATACTCAAATGTGAATCTGAAAAGCGAGAAGACCGTAAAGTTCATGCCCAGACAATACAGGTAACAGCCAAAGGTGGATAACAGTTCATCTTCCGATGCGACAAGGACCAGGTTGCCGATAACGGGCGGGATCAAAGATATGAGGACAAGCGAAACGTAAGCCCCGATCGCTTTTCTCGAACGGTGCGCAATAATCACACAGGCCAGAAGGAGTATGATCAATATTCCGAATATGATTGAATATTTAAGTCTCATATATACCGCCTTTTTATGTTTTGGACCGGTTATTTTTGCACCACAATAAGGAGTCCTTAAGAACTCTCCCTGTTAAATATTTTTTCGGCAGATTTTTAATAAAATTAAGCAAAACAGGGTTAATTCTTTTCAAGATATTTTTTCAGATCTTCGAGGCGCTTTTCGGCCTCTTTTCTGCCCATCCGGTAAACTCTCTCAAGTTCTGCGGGATCTTTCTCCGTACGCTTTATACCGAGGGATTCGGGCGGTCTTATAACGAAGATCTCGCCTGCCGCTTCTTTGTCTTTTATCGTCTGAGTCTGAGAGTTGTACATTCCGTGTCTTGTCGACATCATCTTTGCAATATCCGGATATTTCCTTAATGAGATATTGTAGATAAGACCTGCCTTGGTCTTGTTCTTAACGAAATCCGCAGGCTGGGTAAGCACTGCGACATTTCTGTCATAGCCTTTGCTTTCCATAAATTCGTACGGGATCGAGTCCGATATACCGCCGTCAAGGAGCGTATATCCGTCAACATGCACCGGCTTTGAAACCGCCGGCATAGATGCTGAAGCCCTCATCCATTGCACATCCGTTTCCCCGGCATCGGTACATAAATGAAATACGCATTCGCCGTTTGAAAGGTCTGTCGCTCCGACATAAAACTCCATCGGATCATTCTTAAAAGTCTCTCTGTCAAAAGGATCCAGGACATCGGGAATCTGATGATAGCAGAAATCCGCTCCGTAGATATCACCCGTTTTGATAAGGGATCTGAAACTGCAGAATCTCGGATCTTTGGAATATTTCTTAATATATCTTAATGCCCGTCCTATCTGTTTTGATTTGTAATTGCATCCGAAGACCACGCCTGCCGAAATCCCGACCATGCCGTCAAAGACAATGTTGTTTTCCATAAGCACGTCAAGCACGCCGCAGGTAAACATTCCGCGCATCGCTCCGCCTTCGAGTATCAATCCTTTTTTCATAATTTATGTCCCGTCTTTCTAGTTTAATGCCTCTTTTAAAACTTCGAGGTTTTCTTTCATCATCGACAGATACGTCTTGCCCGATGCGATCTCATCCGAAGAAACCGACTGCATGGAATTCATTGTCAGTATCTTCTGATCTTTCGAAGCCGTATTGTCTCTTACCGTCTCGGCGATCTTATTGTTCGCGCCTTCTATGGTCATGATCGTGCTTAACCCTAATTCATCGGTCTTTTCGGCAAGGAAAACAACCGTCTGAAAACTTGCTTCCGATTCCGTGGAACATCCTGCGAAAGCGGCATAATATGTAAGGCCGTAATCGTCAGTAAGGTATCTGAAAGGAAATCTGTCGGCAAAAAGAAGCGTGTCAGTCGAAGCGTTCGAAACCGCTTCGGCATACTCGGAATCCAGATCGGAAAGTTCCTTCTTGTATGCTTCAAGATTGCTTAAATATATGTCCTTGTTATCGGGATCGAGAGTTACGAGAGCATCGGCGATCTCGTCACAGAAAAGAGATGCGTTTCTTAAAGACAGCCACACATGCTCATCCGATTCCGCTTCTTCGCCTTCTTCTTCGGCTTCCATGCCCTCAACGATCTCCTCTTCTTTTACCTTGTCTCCGAGGACATCTAAAAGGTTGATCGCGATCATGTCTTTGTTATTTGCACCTTTTAAGACATCATCAACCCATTCGTCCGATTCACCGCCCACATAGATGAAAAGATCGCAGTCGGTGATCTTGTCCATATCGGAAAATGAGAGCGTATAGCTGTGAAGATCCGCTCCGTTATCAAGAAGCAGGGTTATGTCGGCATCTTTGGCCTTATCACCCATTATATTCATGACCCAGTCGTATTCGGGAAATATAGTCGCAACGATCTTTAACGAGTCATCTTTCTTAGTTATCTCCCTTGAATTGCAGGAGAGTAACACTCCGCCGATCATCAGTACTGCGGATACTAAAGAAAGGATCGTTCTTAAGGCTTTCTTTCCCGTTAAATTCTTCATCAGATAAATTCACCTGCCCAGTTTCTTAATTCTTCTTCGCCCGCTTTGGGTGAAAATCTCTTTCCTTCAAGGACCTTTGCAGCTTTTGCGAGTTCTTCAAGGTTCTTTGAAGTCTCTCCCAGACCGCTTCCTCCGGAAGTGGCAAAAGGGATAATTGTTTTGCCCGTAAAATCATAGCTTTCCATAAAAGTATCTATGATCGAAGGCTCTCTGTACCACCAGATGGGAAATCCTACGAATACCGTATCGTATTTACCCATATCCTCAACTTTGTTTGCAATTTCGGGACGTGAACTCTTATCCTTCATCTCGACACTGCTTCTGCTCTGTTTATTCATCCAGTCCAGATCCGCAATGGTATAAGGCTTAACGGGATTGATCTCATAAAGGTCTGCACCGATCGCATTTGCAAGGTTTGCAGACAGCTTCGCCGTCATTCCGCTTGCGCTGAAATAAGCCACAAGTATTTTACTCATTTTATTCATCCTCCTCCAAAGATATCTGTCTCGAATTTTACCACATGTTGACATATTATGGAATGATTTTGTTTTCCTCAAGGTCTAATCTGGTCTTATAATTTTCTTCATTTCTGGTAGTTTTCATAGAACCAAAATGATGGTATATTATGCACATCACTTGAAAAGAAGGTACACGAACATGTCAGAAGAAATCGTTTATAAAAGAAGAAATTTAAGAAAAGTAAATAAAACACGCTGGATCACCGTTACCGCTTTGTTCATGGCATTGACCATTGCGGTATCGAGTTTCGGAATTCCCGTACCCGGCGGTCATTTATATCTGTGCGATGCGATAATCTGCACCGCAGCACTTTTACTCGATCCCGTTGCGGCTTTTATCGTCGGCGGTATCGGCTCATTCCTCGGTGATTTTATCTTCTATCCCACACCGATGTTTGTATCTCTTGCCACACACGGTCTGCAGGCGCTCGTAATATCGCTCATCTCCTGCAACACAGTTAATTTAAGTAAGAAGAAATACTTCGCAGTCTGCCTTATCGCGACAGTCATCGGCGGAATAATCATGGTTGTAGGTTATACTTTAGGTAAAACCTTTGTTTATTCAAACTTCGAGACCGCAATGCTCAAGCTTCCTTACGAAATCGCTCAGGCGGTTCTCGGAATCGTACTCTCACTTCTTTTGTGCTTTAAGTTTAAGCTTAACAAGCTCTTTAACAAGATGGAATTGTATTAATGTGGTCACCTCTGCTTTGGACCACCTCATAACCCACTTTGGATACTCGAAGTGACATGCAGCGTATGCACTCGGCAGCTTCATCGCCGGTGCATATTTTATTGTCATAAAGAAGATATTTTTCTCTTACATCCGTCGGAGAAAGATTGGGCATAACAACATTGGCCCCTGCTAAAATGCCCTTTTCCCTGCCTTTTGCATCGGCTGTTCCGAGCGCTGTTGTTGCGGGAAGAAGCACTTCGGGTAAAATAAGACGGACTATTGAGAGGATCTTAAGCGTTATATCCACGCTTCCGGCCTTTTCATCCCTAAAAGGCGTATCGTGGTGAGGGATGAAAGGTCCGACGCCCACCATCTCAGGCTGAAATTCCTGTAAAAATCTCAAATCCTTGATAAGATGCTCAATCTTCTGTCCGGGCGAGCCAATCATCATTCCGCAGCCGACCTGGTATCCCAAATCTTTAAGATCACGAAGGCACTGCATTCTGTGTTCGAAGGAGAGTTCCTTCGGATGAATGAATTCGTAATGCTCTTTATCGGCAGTCTCGTGACGCAAAAGATATCTGTCCGCTCCCGCCTCGCGCATCTTACGATAGCTTTCCTTATCCCTCTCTCCTATCGAGAGCGTTACGGCGCAGTCGGGGTGTTTTCCCTTGATGGTCTTTATCAGACGGACCATAACTTCATCCGTAAAAAACATATCTTCACCGCCCTGGAGCACGAAGGTTCTGAATCCTAACTCATAACCCATGTCGCAGGCGCTTATGATCTGCTCTTCGCTTAAGCGGTATCTCTCGACATTTTTATTTCCGCATCTTATACCGCAGTAATAGCAGTTGTTCTTACAGTAATTAGTAAACTCTATAAGACCGCGAAGGTATACGGCTTTACCGTAGACTTTTTCTCTTACGTATCTCGCTCTTTCAGCCAGATATTCGCACGCTGCGGGATCGTCCATAGTAAGCAGTTCTTCGAACTCGGCATCGGTTAAGTCTCCGGTCGACTCGAGTTTATCTGTAAGTTCTTTGTAATAGGTAAAATCTTTATTCATCAAAAGGAAACTCCTTATCGTTTTGTCTTTCCATGCATATGTTGATCGGATATGTCTGATCTCTCATATCCCATACATTTTATAACATATTCAAACTTCAGTACAATATAATCTGTTTATATCTGATAATTCATTCCTGCTATACTTATCAGTTTTCAAAAATATTGGTCATTGAGATCGTTCGTTTAATTAAAAAATGTCGGATGTTATCCGACATTTTTCTTAACGTGCCAGGCACCTAATTTACTTTAGTTTTCTTTGGTCTCGCTTCCTAATTTGCTTGCCCAGTCGAGTGCGTCATCGATGTGAACGCGGAAATTATCTTTGCCGACGAGATCAACGAAACCGCTCTTTTCCATGGTCTTGTAAGGCTGCTCGTTTACGTGTGAGAAGACGAGCTGAATGCCCTTTTCCTTACATCTGTCATAAAGGCCTTCCATGTAATGCATTGCCGTCGCATCGAGTGCGGGAACACCACGCATTCTTATGATAAGAACCTTGGTAAAGTCCTTAAAGGAAACACCTGCGAGCTGGTCTGCATCACCGAAGAACATGGGTCCCGTGATCTCATAAACACGAACGTGCTTGGGAACTTTCTTTAGATCTATTCCGTCGGGATCCTCATCGGGATCGTAATATTTCCAGCCCTGGATTCCGGATACTTCGCTCATTCTCTTCATAAAGAGAACGCATGCGATGAGCATACCGATCTCGATCGCAACGACAAGGTCGAACGCAACCGTTAAAACAAATGTTACGACTAAAACGATAATGTCGCTCTTGGGTGCCGTTTTGCAAAGATGCACGAAGGTTCTCCACTGACACATGTTATATGCAACCATGAAAAGGATCGCAGCGATCGTAGGCATGGGGATCAAAGCCGCATAGGGCATTAAAAGAACAAGAACGAGCACTAAAACAATTGAGTGAACGATACCTGCGATGGGTGAGCGTCCGCCGTTTTTGATATTGGCTGCGGTTCTTGCGATAGCGCCCGTTGCGGGGATTCCGCCGAAGAGTGCCGAACCCACGTTACCGATACCCTGTGCTATAAGTTCCATATTGGAACGATGGTGTGAGTTGATCATACTGTCCGCAACAACGCAGGATAAAAGGGATTCTATCGCTGCTAAAATGGCAATCGTGAAACCGTCTGGGATCGCATCTTTTATACCCGCAAAAGTTACGGCAGGAGCATGGAATGCGGGAAGTTTGTTGCTTATCGTGTAAAGATCTCCGATGGTGTTAACATCCATTTTAAGAAGTTTAACCATTAAAACTCCGACAATGACCGCAATCAGTGATCCGGGAATCTTCTCTGTGATGTGGGGCCATATGATAAGGATGGCAAGGCATACCGCTCCGACAACGAATGCCTGCCAGTTAAATGTCTTTATATTGAAAATAACGGCTTTGATCTTATCAAGAGTTTCGATCGTAACGGTTCCTTCAGGGAAAGAAAGTCCCAAAAAGTCTTTTACCTGACCGATCGCAATTGTAACAGCGATACCTGCCGTGAAACCTGTTGTAATGGTATAAGGGATAAATTTGATGAGTCCGCCGAGTCTGAAAAGACCCATGAGAACAAGGATCATACCTGCGATGATGGTCGCTAAGATAAGACCGTCCATTCCCTTGGTGGCGATGATCCCCGCAACTATGGTTGCGAATGCCGCCGTCGGTCCGGCTATCTGAACACGGCTTCCGCCGAAGAATGAAATTAAGAATCCGGCGATGATCGCCGTATAGATACCCTGCTCGGGACCTACACCCGATGCAAGAGCAAGTGCTATTGATAAGGGCAGTGCGATGATCGCAACAATTACGCCCGCGATAACATCAGATAAGAATTTCTTTCCGTCGTAATTCTTAAGTACGCTGAAAAGCATGGGTTTAAGCTTATCCTGCTTCATAAAAAATCTCCTTTGATATGCTTTACCCCCAACTGCCCCCGCAGCAACTCTTTGATTATAGTACCGAAAAGCAGTATTTTACAACAGATTTTTTATTTTTTTATCTTAAGGAGTCATTACCCATGAGAGGTACGGGTCATTACTGTAGAGCCTGACCTTCTTTTCTCTGCCGAAAACCAAAATTTTACATTCAAAAATAAGCGTGTTGTCCGAAACATACACGCCGTCGGGCATAAACCTCGTTCCCTGATGGGAAAGATCTCTGTATTCTCTTACTGCATATGCCTGATACTGCCCGTCTTCGTCTTTAACACGTATCCGAAGCGGTGTGATGCCTCCGTCGATCGCATGACAGCAGATCAGGTCAATCGGTCTTGGCTGCAACATAAAAAACCTCTTTTGTAAAAACGATAATAGAACATTTGTTCGTTTTTGTAAAGAGGTTTTCGTGTATACGCTTACATTATTTAATTCGTTATTCACCTGTCAGGAATTCGATGATCACCGCATTTGCATCGACTCCGTTTGTTTTCTCCGTAGGCCAGGTATGGCGTCCGTCTTTGACAAAAAGATCCCAGACAGCGTTGTCCGAGCCATCCTTTGAATACTTGTTGATCACGGAACCTTCGCCGATTTCAACCGTCTCGCTTAACTCAAGGCCGTTGGATGAAACATAATAATCGATGACATCCTCTATGGCAGGATCTTTGGCATAAGCATCGCTTCCGTCACTTTTCTTGGGAACGACATCGTCTTTCTCACCGGTTATCTGGAAGAATTTTATATTGTTCTTCGCGTTCTTTGAATTCCATACGCTCTCGGGCATCTTACCTGCCACGCTTACGAAGCCCGAAAAAGTATCGTTCGCTTCCATTGCCAGACGGTGAACCATGAATGCACCGTTACTGAAGCCGACAACATAGGTTTTCGAAGCATCGAGGGAATATTCCTTCTGAAGGTATTTTACAAATGCTTTGAGGAAGCCGACATCGTCGTTTCCTTCGCCTCCGATTCCCGAATTCCAGCCCCTTGCGGAAACAAGGTCGTTGGGATTGGGTGCTCCGTTAACATATACGACCGCCATGCCTTTCTCATTAGCTGCTCTTTCTAAATGAGTCGTGCTTCTGAAGCCCTCGCCCGAATCGCCGTATCCGTGAAGCATCACGATCAAAGGTGCACCCTCGGCCGTCTCGGGAAGTTCGAGCATGAACTCATGCTTTATTCCGTCATAAGTGCAGGAATATTTGTTGTCTCTTATCTGTTCGACATCTTCAATGCTCTTGCCCTTACCGCTGCAGGCAAAACACATACTTAAAAGAAGAATGAGAGTTCCTGTTACGAAGAGTTTTTTCATTTTAGTTCCTTTCTATCTGCTCTCTTTAAACATCTTCATCATTTCATTTGTAAGACTTAAGTTGTTGGGCTGAAGCACAATGTCTTCTTTCTTAACCCATTCGGCGTATTTAAGTTCGTTCTCGTCCATGTGGATCTCGCCGTCACCTACCGCATCACAGTAAAAACCGACGAGAATATCCTGAGCCATTCCCCAAGGCTGGGATTTATAATAGCGGATATTGGTCACTTCAACACCCGTTTCTTCCATAACTTCACGCTTAACGGTCTCTTCCAAAGTTTCTCCAATCTCCGCAAAGCCTGCCACGAGGGCATTGTGTCCGTAGCCTCTTCTGTATTTGGTAAGAAGAATACAATCGCCCTTCGTCACGCCCACGATAACCGCAGGATTTATCCTCGGATAGATCGTGTTACCGCAGTCAGGGCAGATGAGTGAACGTTCTTTCTTACCTAAAGTCAGTTCAGTGCGGCACTTACCGCAGTATCTGTTGTCGGAATACCATTTCCAGAGATGGTACGCCGTAAAGATCGCATATACTTCACTTAATGACGTATCTGAGAATCTGTCACGAACGTCCCTGATCGTATAATATTCGAAGCCTTCTTTTTTAAGATCCGAACTCTCCAGAGATAAGAAGAATCTTTTATCATCAACGGAGAAAAGATAAACCGTCTTTGCTCCTTTGACATATTTACTGCGGACGAAATCAACGTTTTCGCCGTCGCCTTTTAAAAGAGTTTTACCGTCTTTATCAAACACGAAAACAACATCGCCGTCCTCGGGAATGCAGTCTCTGTATTCATTATATAATCTGCTTGGTGCAATATCCTGTATCATTTCCCGTTCTCCTAATCGCAGGTATAACCGGGTTTCTTGTACAGGGAATCATCACATGCGATCTGTGTATCCCAGACTTTTTCTTTCCAGTCTTCCTTCGCAATTTCCTTGATCGCTATTGAAACGCTTGAAGCATCGCATCCCATGTTCTCGGTGATCGCTTTGGTGATTGCTTCTGCGCATTTTTGTTTCTGTTCTTCGCTTCTTCCGGGGAAGCATTTAAGTTCAACGTGGGGCATGTTTTTCCTCCTTAAGTGCCTTTTTATCGGTCAAAATATCTAATATTTGTATCTCATGTCGGTGTATCTGTGTTCCTTATCCTTAAA
>CACZOG010000105.1 GCA_902782715.1 uncultured Lachnospiraceae bacterium
CCTTTCCTGTTGTTCCGCTGGATGCATGTACACGTACTATCTGCGACTGAGGAACAGCGAGAAGTCCGAAAGGATAATTGTCTCTTAGATCGTTCTTGGTTGTAAAAGGAAGCTTGGTAATATCTTCGATACCGTTGATATCCCCGGGTTCAAGACCCATGGCCTGCATCTTTTTACGATAAAATTCAACGTTGTGATAAACGTTTGCGACGAGTTTTTTAAGTCTTGCTCCCTGCATATTTGCCATCTCGTCACGGCTCATGCATTCTCTTGCTTCATTCCAAATCATGTGTTTGTAACCTCTTTTTCGCTACCGGTTGTTAACGTAACCTTCCATAAGCCCTACCGCTTACAGAAATAATCATAAAATCATCCTTTAAAATATACACCTCATCCGGCACTTCGTGCCACCTTGTCTACGCTTCCGCTCCGGTCGGCGCAAAGCCGATGTCCGCCGGACATCGTGCGCCCCTCCAGGGGAAGGCATATTATAAATTATAACCTGCTTCAAAGGCAGCTTTGTTAATGTCAACAGTCTTTGCGGGAACGGTCTTTTCGATAACCTTTAACCAGTCTTCCTTCGCAAAATCCATGTGCTTTGCGGCAACACCCACAATGATCGTATTGAAAACTCTTGAATTGCCGAGTTTCTTTGCTTCAGCCATTGCATCAAGTGCCATAACTTTGTATCTGCCTTTTAGATCCTCGATGATGTTCTCGGGATAAACTGCTGCCCCCGTAAGAACTGTCATTGGATCGATCCTCTGATCGTTCACGATAAGAACACCGTCTTTTTTAAGGAAATGAGCATATCTTAATGCTTCAAGTCTTTCAAATGCGATAAGAACGTCTGCACATCCTTCTTCTACGATGGGTTCATAAACCTTCTCGCCGTAACGAACGAATGTAACAACGCTTCCGCCTCTCTGTGCCATTCCGTGTACTTCGGATAATTTTACATCATATCCTGCTTCGGTAATCACACCGCCTAAAATTCTACTGGTAAGCAAAGTACCCTGACCGCCTACACCTACAATCATAATGCTCTTGGTTTCCATGATCACACCTCCCTTGTTTCGATCGCACCGAACTTGCATCTTGATGCGCACAGTCCGCATCCGTTGCACATTGTATCGTCAATCGAGATTGTTCCGTCGGGATTCTTGCTCATGGCAGGACATCCGGGTTTTAAGCACATTCCGCACTTCTTGCACTTGTCGGGAACTGCATAGCATTTCTTGTGTGATACGTTTGTCTTAAGAAGAGCACAGGGCGCCTGTGAGATAATGACCGAAACGGCATCTCTTGCAACTTCTTCTTTGATAACTGCTTTTAACTTCTCTGTATCGAACGCATTGACAACGGTTACGTATTCAACACCGAGTGCATGGCAGAGGTCAATAAGATCAACGGCATATGTTGCTTCACCGGATAATGTCTTTCCTGTAGCGGCATGATCCTGATGACCTGTCATACCTGTTGTGGAGTTATCCATGATAATAACCGTACCCGTTGCTTTGTTGTATACCATGTTAAGAAGTGAGTTGATACCGGTATGAAGGAATGTTGAATCTCCGATAACGGCAACCCAGTTCTTGATGTATTCTTTTCCTTTAGCCTTTTCCATACCGTGAAGAGTGGAAATGGATGAGCCCATGCAGACTGTCGTATCGATAACGTTAAGGGGTGCAACTGCGCCGAGTGTATAACATCCGATATCACCTGCGGCATGCATCTTAAGTTCGTTAAGAACGGTAAATGTGGATCTGTGAGGACATCCGGGGCAGAGAATGGGAGGTCTTGCGGGAACCTTTGCGGGTTCGTCTGTATTAACCTCTTCGTTAAGGATTGCTTTTCTTAACATATTTGCTGAGTACTCGCCCTGAATGGTCAAGATATCTTTTCCGTGGCATGCGATACCCCAGGACTTAACCTGCTCTTCGATAAGGGGTTCAAGTTCCTCAACAATATAAAGAGTATCAACTTTAGCTGCGAATTCTTCAATTAATTTTTTAGGAAGGGGATGAACCAGACCAAGTTTGAGAACCGATGCATTGGGGATCGCTTCCTTTACGTACTGATAAGGAATACCCGATGTGATAACACCGATCTTGGTATCGTTCATTTCGACTTTATTGATGGGAAGAGAACATGCATCTTCTGCCATATCTTTAAGACGCTTCTCTACGAATACGTGTCTGCCCTTAGCCATTGCAGGCATCATAACGTTCTTGGGAACGCTTCTCTCGTAAGGTTTGTCTTCAACTTCTTTTCTCTCGCAAAGTTCAACCACGCCCTGGCTGTGAGCAAGTCTTGTGGTTGTTCTTATCATTATGGGACAGTCATATTTCTCGGACAGATCGTAAGCAAGTTTTGTAAACTCTTTTGCTTCAGCCGAATCCGAAGGCTCAAGTACGGGAATCTGTGCTACTCTTGCAACGCATCTTGAATCCTGCTCATTCTGTGAAGAATAAAGTCCGGGATCGTCTGCGGCAACAAGTACCAAACC
>CACZOG010000106.1 GCA_902782715.1 uncultured Lachnospiraceae bacterium
CCCAAAGCCATATTAGCCTTAATAACCGGCGTTATCTTCAGCGCATTTAACAAAAGTTCGCTTGAAGGTTCCTTTCCGGCATGTGAAGCAAAAAGATAATCTCTTACTTCGGGATAAAGTCTTGCTGCCGCATATCCCGCGGTCTGTGTTATTACACCGTCCAGAACAATCGGTATTTCATAAACCGCACCGCCTATGCATGCTCCGACAAGTGCTGCGATGTCATATCCGCCTGCCGAACTTAAAACATCAAGCACATCCGCATGTTTTAAATCATATTTGGCAACAGCTTCTTCGATGACGCTTATCTTTTTCTTAAGTTTCTCATCGTCAAGTCCCGCTCCTCTTCCCGTAACATCCTTAACGTTTACATCAAAAAGCGAAGCGCATACGGCAGAGGAAGTCGTTGTGTTTCCGATACCCATTTCTCCGAGGGCAATTATCTTATAACCTTTTTCGGACATCTCTTTTACCGTTTCGATTCCGACATTTATTGCCAGCAGCGTTTCTTCTGCTGTCATCGCTTTATCTTTATGAAAATTCCTTGTGCCTTTTCTTATCTTGCGATTGATTATTCCGTCCGGTTCTTCGTTCGAGTTGATTCCCATATCAACCACGAAAACATCAATATTGTTCTTCTTTGCCATCACGGCTGCGGATGATTTGCCCCTTAAAATGTTTTGTGCCACTTTAAGTGTAACATCACTCGGGCTTTGTGTAACACCCTCTTCTACTATTCCGTTATCGGAACACATAACAAGAAGGGCTTTTTTGTCGATATTGATATCCGTGCTTTCCTGAATTGAACCTATTCTTGCGATTATGTTTTCGAATTCGCCCATACCGTCTATGGGTTTGGCAATCGAATCAAAATTATTGTTTATCAGTTTTTTTATTATCTCATTCGGTTTCCTGATATTGATTTTTTCCGGAAAAACCAAAGAAGCGATATCATTTTTTCGCTTCGCGAAGCATTTCATATACTTCCTCCATGTTAAGATGCTCTCTTAAAATATCAGCCATTCGGTCGTATTCCTTTTCTTTGAAAGCTTTGTAATCTTTTATTTCGCCTTCGGAATACTTTATGCCCTTCTTTTCGCTTAAGGCTTTAAGAACCGTCTCCGCGGTCTTTTCCATATCAAATATTCCGTGAACATATGTACCGTATACATTTTTTTCAGAAGCCTTAATCAATACATCGTTTATAACGGCTTTTGATTCACTGTCCGCGGTTTCTCCCATATGAATTTCATATCCTTCATACTCAAGGTTCGATAAATCTTTGAAAATTCCGTCTATTTTGTTTATCGTACCGTTTGTCGCAAGTCTGGTTTTTTCATTCTTTAAAACGGTATTTACGTCTATAAGGCCCATGCCTTTAATTTCGCCGCCTTCTTCAACATTGTCGGGGTCGCTTATGTTTAAGCCGAGCATCTGATATCCGCCGCATATTCCGAATACCGGTGTAGTCTCAGACATTTTCTTAATGCACGCCTCCGTTCCGTTCTGACGCATCCATTTAAGATCTCCGATAGTGTTCTTGCTTCCGGGCAGGATAATCATATCCGCACCTTCGATTTCGTCAGCGGATGTAACATATCTTATAGAAACGTTTTCGTTTTGTTCGAAAACATTAAAATCAGTGAAGTTTGAAATGCGCGGGAACCTTACAACCGCTATGTCGATTGCCTTTCTTGTTTTTACGTCGAAACGCTCGGATAAACTGTCTTCATCCTCAAGTTTGATATTCATATAAGGCAGAACACCGGTTACCTTTACGCCGCCCTTTTCTTCTATCATGTCAATCCCGGGATCCAGGATAGTTTTATCACCGCGGAATTTATTTATTATAAGACCTTTTACTCTTTCTCTTTCATCATCTTCAAGCAGCATGAGCGTACCGAGAAGCTGCGCGAATACGCCGCCTCTGTCGATATCCGCCACCAGAAGCACGGGTGCATCAACCATTTCGGCCATGCCCATATTTACTATGTCGTTTTCTTTTAAATTGATTTCTGCCGGACTGCCCGCACCCTCGATAACTATGATGTCCGCTTTATCGGACAGCTTGTTAAATGCTTCTTTTATCTCGGGTATCAGTTCTTTTTTGTATTCGAAATAATCTCTCGCTTTCATGTTGCCGATTACTTCGCCGTTGACTATAACCTGCGAGCCGACGGAATCGGTCGGTTTTAAAAGAATCGGATTCATGTAAACGGAAGGCTTTATTCCGGCTGCTTCTGCCTGCATAACCTGTGCTCTTCCCATTTCAAGTCCCTCATCCGTAATATACGAATTAAGGGCCATATTCTGAGATTTAAAAGGTGCAACCCTGTATCCGTCCTGTTTAAATATTCTGCAGAGACCTGCGACGAGGAAACTCTTTCCAACGCCCGACATGGTCCCCTGCACCATGATTACTTTACTCATTTTATCTCTCATCGGCTGATTTTTTTATTATCAGTCAAATTATTCTACTCAGAAAAGTTTAATATTTTTCTTCTCCGCATATTCATTTAAACTTTCGTTTACATCAAACAAATCGCGGATAAAATCTTTCGTAAATATCTCCTCGGGCGTTCCGAACTTTTCCACCTTATCGCCCTTTAAACACAA
>CACZOG010000107.1 GCA_902782715.1 uncultured Lachnospiraceae bacterium
ATTTTCAAAGTGATCATCTCCAAAGGAAAAGGAATAGAAATAAACTCGGGCGGTTTAAGATCAAAATTAAAAGAATTTAATCCAAGCCCGGATATTCTTAAATTGTATAAGGATTGCGGTGGGGAAATAATCACATTCGGAAGCGATGCCCACAAATGTGAAGATATCGCTTACGAATCCAAAAGAGCATGCGATCTGTTAAGATCCGTCGGATTTAACTATGTCGCAGAATTCAGGGAAAGAAAACCCGAATTCATTAAAATATAATATCAGATCAACTACGGGGATGTGTCTTATCGTACACGTCCCTTAAATGATTCTGAGAACTGTTAAGATAGATCTGCGTAGTCGAAATATCGGAATGTCCGAGCATTTCCTGAACGGCTTTAAGTTCTGCTCCGTTTTCAACCAGATGAGCAGCAAAAGAATGTCTCAATGTATGAGGCGTAATATCTACATCTATGCCCGCCATCTTCGTATAACTCTTAATAAGCTTCCAAAAGCCCTGTCTGGACATCTGCGAACCCGAACAGTTAACAAAGAAATACTTGGACTCGTTATTCTCCAAAAGAACATCTCTCGAATTGAGAATATATTCTGTCATTGCATTATGAGCCTTTGTTCCGAAAGGAATAAGTCTCTCTTTTTTAAGATCGCGGATCTTAATAAAATCCATGTTAAGATTGATATCTGAATTCTCAAGCGAAATAAGCTCGGATACTCTTATACCTGTAGCATATAAAAGCTCAAGCATTGCTTTATCCCTAATCTGCTTGGGAGTTTTGCCGGAAGGCTGCTCAAGAAGCAGAGTTACTTCATTTTTCGAAAGAATGCTGGGAAGCTTCTTTTCGATCTTTGGAGCTTTTAAATTCCTGGCAGCATCATTTTCACAGACACCGGAGAACTGAAGATATGCAAATAAAGCTTTCACAGAAGCAACACTTCTGGAAATCGATGCATTTGCAAATTTATTATCAAACATGGAATCGATATACGCTTTCAGATCGGATTCTTTAACATCTTCCCATTTGCGTATACCCTGATCATTAAGATAAGAAACAACCTTAAGCAAATCTCTCTTGTATGACATCTCCGTATTTGAAGAAGTTTTTTTCTTATTGTGAATGTAATCTATAAAGAGCTGAATTTGCTTTTCCATAGTTGCCTTCCAAAGATCTGTTGCAGAATCAGTCAACACATTATGTTAATCATTGACTGCATAAGTTATTATATAAAAATAAGGGCAAAAAAGCAATTAAAAAAAACGATAATTTTCGATTTTTTGCCTATTTTTAGGCACTTTCAAAAGCGCTATCTACATATTGTCATTAAGTGCCTGTTTTTAACTAAATATAGACTCCCTGATTCATAGTGAAAATTATGTCAATTTATTCACAATCATTTTGTATTTATATAAACTCATTATGTTAATCATAATTTATTGACTGTCTAAGTCATCGCCCTCTTTTTGTCATTTTTTGTTTTTCTTTCACTATAAATGATAATAATGGACTTAAAAACCTCTTAAAACAAAAAAACCAACAGGAACAAGATCCTGTTGGTTTTAATTATGTTTTATAAATTTTTACTTTGATTCAAGAATCTTCTCTACGCTTACAAGTTTTACAACCAGAACAAAGATATCAATTGCCTGAGAAAGTTCATCGATGGGCGGGAATGTAGGAGCTATTCTTATGTTGGAATCGAACGGATCCTTTTTGTAAGGATATGTTGCACCTGCTCCTGTCATCGTAACACCTGCTTCCTGACACTTTCCTACGATCTCTTTTGCACATCCATCGAGTGCATTAAAGGAAACAAAATATCCTCCGTGAGGATTTGTCCAGGAACCGATTCCGAGTCCGCCAAGTTCCTCTTCAAGTTTCTTATGAACCAATTCGAATTTGGGTCGAAGGATTTCGGCATGTTTTTTCATATGTTTCTTCATGCCGTCGAAATTCTTAAAATATCTGACATGTCTTAACTGATTTAATTTATCATGTCCGATCGTCTGGATCGTAATAACGCTCTTAATAAATTCCAGATTCTTCTTTGATGTTCCGAGAGCCGCAATACCGCTTCCCGGGAATGTGATCTTTGAAGTCGAACAGAATTTATATACCATATCCTCATTGCCGGCTTTCTGGCATTCGGCAAAGATCTCAAGGATATTGTCCTGATTATTGTCATATAAATGATGGATATTGTATGCGTTATCCCAGTAAATTCTGAAATCTTCCGCTGCAGGTTTAAGATTTGCAAATCTTCTTACTACTTCGTCCGAATATGAAATTCCCGTAGGATTGGCATATTTAGGAACACACCAGATGCCCTTTACGGCGGGATCGTTATTTACATACTCTTCCACCATATCCATATCAGGTCCGTCGCTCTTCATCGGAATGTTGATCATTTCGATCCCGAACTGCTCCGTGATCGCAAAATGTCTGTCATATCCGGGTACGGGGCATAAGAATTTAACTTTATCGAGTTTACACCAGGGAGTCGATCCGCATACTCCGAGGATCATCGAACGGCAGACTGTATCGTACATGATATTAAGACTTGAATTGCCGAATACGATCACATTATCGGGAGAAATGCTCATCATATCACCCATAAGTTTTCTTGCTTCGGTAATACCCAGTAACTGTCCGTAGTTACGACAGTCTATACCGGCTTCAGATTTAAACTCTGATGTGGGATTAAGTGTATTAAAGAAATCTGCCTCCATATCAAGCTGTTCGGCTCCGGGAAGACCTCTTGCCATATTAAGCGAAAGTCCTTTTGCTTTAGCCTCAGCATATTCTTTGTTAAGCTTTTCTTTAAGCTCTGATAATTCTTCTTTTGACAATGAAGAGTACTCTTTCATTACACTCTCTCCTTTTTTACGCATTTTCTGTATTATTTTAATACCATAAGGGCAATTCTTCAAGTTTTTTAGTTCAAAAAATCAACTAAAAATCCCCCACCTTTCGGTGAGGGATTAATATTATTTCGCATAATCAATAACTCTTGTTTCTCTGATGACATTAACCTTAACCTGACCGGGATATTTTAACTCATCCTCGATCTTCTTGGAAATGTCATGAGCAAGCAGTACCATATCATCGTCCGTAATCTTGTCGGGTACTACCATAACACGTATTTCTCTTCCTGCATGAATAGC
>CACZOG010000108.1 GCA_902782715.1 uncultured Lachnospiraceae bacterium
CAGTTAGGATCTATTTTCCTTACAACAACCGTAGCTCCCGCTGTTGCAACAGTTGTATGTATGATCTTCACATGGATCAAATATAAGAAACCCGATGTATCAATGTGTCTTAACGCATCATTGGCAGGCCTTGTAGCAATTACCGCTCCCTGTGATGTAACAGACGTAAGCGGTGCAATCTGCATCGGTGCTGTATCAGGTTTACTGGTAGTATTCGGTGTATGGTTCCTTGATTATGTATTAAGAATAGACGATCCCGTAGGTGCTGTAGCAGTTCACTGCTTAAACGGTATCTGGGGTACTATCGCTGTAGGTCTGTTCGCAACTCCTTCTGCTCCCGGTTATTCGATCGCAGATGCAGACGGAAACGTTATGGCAGGTTTGTTCTACGGCGGCGGATTTAAATTACTCGGTATCCAGTTACTCGGTTTCGTAACCGTAGCAGGCTGGACTGCAGTTACTATCACTATCGCTTTCTTCATCATCAAAGCCGTTATCGGTTTGAGAGTTGCAAGAGAAGAAGAATTGTCAGGTCTTGATGCAACCGAGCATGGTCTTCCTTCAGCTTACGCAGGCTTTGCAATGTTACCCGAATACATTGAAGAGAATCCCGAAGAAGCTGTTACAGGCGATGTTCCCGCTGATGAAGCAGTTGAAGTTGCAAAGGTTAAACCTGTTGCAGTTACAGGCGATGTTCCCGTTGCGGAAGCAGTTGAGGTTAAGAAAATGCCCACATTCTCCGGTGACGGACATAAATACACCAAAGTTGAGATCATCTGTAAAGAAGCTAAGTTTGAGTCTTTGAAGACAGCCATGATGAAACTCGGTATCACGGGTATGACAGTATCGCACGTACTCGGCTGCGGCGTACAGAAAGGCAAACCCGAATACTACAGAGGTGTTCAGATCGAAGCTAACCTCTTACCCAAGATCCAGGTTGATATCGTAGTCAGCAAGGTTCCCGTAAGAGACGTTATCGAAACAGCAAAGAAAGTTCTTTATACAGGTCATATCGGCGACGGAAAGATCTTCGTATACGATGTTGAAAACGTTGTTAAGGTACGTACGGGTGAAGAAGGTTTTGATGCTCTTCAGGACGTAGAATAATACGTCATAATTAAATACTCATAAGCGGTGTCTGACATCCGAGAGGATGTCGGACACCTTAAAAATATTTGAAACGAGGATGATTTTGTATGTGCTCAATAATAGGATATTGCGGTGTCTCATATGATGAAGACACCTTTATGAAAGGATTCAAGGAAACAATATCGAGAGGACCTGACGATTCAAGGGTTGTAGATACCGGCGACGGCCTTCTCGGATTTCACCGTCTGGCCATCATGGGTTTAACGCCCTCGGGAATGCAGCCTTTTGAATTAAACGGAAACTATGTTGTATGTAACGGTGAGATCTACGGATTTGAAAAATTAAGAAACGATCTTTTAAAAAAGGGATACAGATTTCAAAGCGATTCGGACTGCGAGATCCTTCTTCCCCTCTATAAAGAATACGGCACGGACATGTTCAGAATGCTTGATGCCGAATATGCACTCATCATTTATGATGCAAAGAACAACGAATATATTGCCGCAAGAGATCCCATAGGAATAAGACCTCTTTACTACGGCTATGATAAAAAGAATACAATCGTATTTGCAAGCGAAGCAAAGAACCTGGTCGGAATGTGCGATAAGATCATGCCCTTCCCTCCCGGACATTATTATAAAGGCGGCAAGTTTATCTGCTACCGCGATATGAGAGAAATAAAAGAAGTTCACTCGGGTGACCTCGAAGAAATCTGTGCAAACATTCACGACAAGCTCGTTGCGGGTGTCGAAAAAAGAATGGTTGCAGACGCAAAAGTCGGATTCCTTCTTTCCGGCGGACTTGACTCCTCTCTCGTTTGTGCCATCGCTTCAAAATGCGTTGATGTACCCATAAAAACTTTCGCTATCGGTATGACCGAAGATGCGATCGACTTAAAGTATGCAAAGCAGGTTGCAGACTTCATCGGAAGCGACCATACGGAGATCTACATGACTCCGGCAGATGTTTTAAACTCTCTCGATGAGGTTATCCATCTTCTCGGAACATTTGATATAACAACGATCAGAGCCAGCATGGGAATGTATCTTCTCTGCAAGGCCATTCATGAACAAAGCGACATCCGTGTTCTTTTAACCGGTGAAATATCGGACGAACTCTTCGGTTACAAATATACGGATTTTGCCCCGAACGCAGAAGAATTTCAGAAAGAAAGCGAAAAGAGGATCCACGAGCTTCACATGTATGATGTTCTTCGTGCAGACCGCTGCATAAGCGTTAACTCACTTGAAGCAAGAGTTCCTTTCGGTGATCTCGACTTCGTTGAATACGTAATGTCCATCGATCCGGAACTTAAACTTAATAAATACAACAAGGGTAAATATCTTTTAAGACATGCATTCGAAAAAGACAACATCCTTCCTTATGACATTCTCTTCAGAGAGAAAGCCGCATTCTCCGATGCGGTAGGTCACTCGATGGTTGATTATCTTAAAGAATATGCTGAAAAGATGTATACCGATGAAGAATTCAGGTCACTCAGTGAATCCTACACTCATGCAAAGCCCTTTACCAAAGAATCACTTCTTTACAGGGAGATATTCGAGAAATATTATCCCAGTCAGGGCGACATGATAGTGGATTTCTGGATGCCGAACAAATCCTGGAAGGGATGCAATGTCAACGATCCTTCCGCGAGAGCTCTGTCTAATTACGGAGACAGCGGAAAGTGATCGGAGGCTTCATCATTATAAAATCATCCTTAAATGACAAAAGATTCGTGTTTATTCACGAATCTTTTGTTTATTTTTTTGCTTTCAATCTTATTGACAAATTCCCGAAAAAATAGTATATTTGTCGGGTAAAAAGGCAATGGCGTCTTAATGTTTACAAGCATTAAGGAACCATTGTCTTTTTTTTACGTTTATGTATTATTTTTGGAGGATTTTATAATGACTAATTGCGCAATTGTCGGAATCAACTGGGGTGACGAAGGTAAAGGCCGTATGGTCGATCTTCTCACTGAGGATTACGATGTAGTCGTACGTTTCCAGGGTGGCGGAAATGCAGGACACACAGTAATCAACGAAAAGGGTAAATTCGCCCTTCATCTTTTACCGTCAGGAGTTTTCAGAGACGGTGTCGTAAACATTCTCGGTAACGGAGTCGCACTTGACCCCGAGAATCTTTTAAAAGAAATTGATGACCTTACTTCAAAGGGCATTTCAATCACTCCCGAAAACTTAAAGATAAGCGATCGTGCTTCACTTCTTCTTCCCTGGCATCGTGCTTTGGACGAACTTGAAGAGCAGCGTCTGGCAGACAAAAAATTCGGTTCTACCAAACAGGGTATCGCTCCTTTTTACTCAGATAAATATTCGAAGAAAACGGTTCTTGCAGGCGAACTCTTCTATCCCGAAGAATTAAAAACACATCTTTCGGATCTGCTCGAATGGAAGAATCTTACGATAACAAAAGTTTACGGTGCAGAGGCCGTAACAATGGAAGAGATCGAAAAGTGGCTTAACGAATACTGCGAGAGGATCAAACCTTTTATCGCAGATACCGGACTTTTCTTAAAAGAAGCAAATGCAAACGGAAAGAAGATCCTTTTCGAAGCACAGCTCGGATCGTTAAGAGACCTTGATTACGGTATCCATCCTTACACCACTTCATCAAATACAACAGCAGCTTTCGCTCCCATCGGCTCAGGCTTCCCCGGAGCAAAGATCGATGAAGTCATCGGTGTTGTAAAAGCTTACTCCACATGCGTAGGCGAAGGACCTTTCGTGTGCGAAATGTTCGGAGAAGAAGCTGACAAATTAAGAGAAGCAGGTTTTGAGTACGGTGCAAAGACAGGACGTCCCAGACGTGTAGGTCCCCTCGATATCGTTGCAACAAAGTACGGTGTTGAAGTTCAGGCCGCTACAGAGATCGCACTTACCAAACTTGATGTTTTAAGTTACCTTGATGAAATTCCCGTATGTACAAGATACATTGTTGACGGCAAAGAAACAGACCGTTTTCCTTTCCCCGCAGCGCTCAATTCGGCCAAACCCGTAATTAAGAATTTCAAGGGCTGGAAATGTGATATCTCAGGTGTGAGAACATGGGATGATCTTCCCGCTGAGGCAAAGGAATACGTCCTTTACATCGAAAAAGAGATCGGCTGTCACATCAAATACGTATCCGTCGGTGCGGAACGTGAAAGCATCATTATTCGATAAGAAGGTAGGGATATGTCAGATAAAATCTTGGTTCTCGATTTCGGCGGACAGTATAACCAGCTGATTGCCCGTCGTGTCAGAGAACATCATGTTTATTCGGAGATCAAAGCATACAACAAGATCTCCTTACAAGAGATAAAAGAAACAGGCTACAAAGGCATCATTTTTACCGGTGGCCCCAACAGTGTTTACGATCCCGCATCGCCTCACTACGATCCCGCCATTTTAGATCTCGGTATTCCCATCCTCGGAATCTGCTACGGCAACCAGCTTATGGCTTTTATGGCAGGCGGCAAAGTCGAGAGCGCCGAGAATTCAAGTGAGTACGGCAAAACACTTATAAATGTCGAGGACAATGTGCTCTTCAGAGACATTCCCGAGATGAGCATCTGCTGGATGAGCCATACGGACTTCGTAAGCG
>CACZOG010000109.1 GCA_902782715.1 uncultured Lachnospiraceae bacterium
AAACGGAACATACGTTGTCAAATCAGGCGATACTCTTAATGGAATCGCGGTTAAACTCGGAGTTACCGTACAGTATCTCATTGAATTAAATGATATCAAAGACCCAAATAAGATTTATGCAAATCAGATATTGAATTACTAAGCTAAAAGAAAAACGTCAATGACCGAACGAGTCAAAAGATGGCAAAACGCTGTCGTTTGGCTCGTTTTTCTTTTGTTTTATAAGTTTTTGTGGTAAAATAATATAGTTGATTTGTATGGATCTGACGGAGGGGCTAACGGATGAAAAAAGAACTTAAGAATCTTATGATAATCGCGATGGAAGCCAGGAATTATTCGTACTGTCCTTATTCGAATTACTCGGTTGGTGCGGCGCTTCTTTGCAGGGACGGAAGGATTGTTACGGGAAGCAATATTGAGAATGCTTCTTACGGAGCGACGAACTGTGCTGAGAGGACGGCATTTTTTAAGGCGGTTTCCGAGGGAGAGAAGGATTTCGTTGCGATTGCGATTTCCGGTGGATTCAAGGATATGGAGTCCGATTCTTACGCATATCCCTGCGGTGTCTGCAGGCAGGTTATGAGGGAGTTTTGTGACGAAGAGAAGTTTAAAATCATTGTGGTCAAGAATGAAAAAGAGTACGAGGAGTACCTTTTAAAAGATCTGCTTCCGAAGAGTTTCGGACCTGATAACCTGGCCAAATAGTCACGAAATCCTTTAATGTAATGATATACTTCAAATAATTAACATAATATGGTATAATTAAAAGTCAGGATTACGGGAAAACAATTATTTTATCATATATGTATTCTATGGGAGGAAACAAAATGGCTGTATCTACAGAAACCCAATATTTTAACGTCGGATGGGACGAGAGAGATTCAGTAAACAATATAATCAAGGAAGTGTACATGGCTCTTAAGGAAAAGGGCTACAATCCTGTTAATCAGATAGTCGGATACATCATGTCCGGCGATCCGACATATATTACAAGTTACAAGGGTGCAAGAAGCCTTATCATGAAGGTTGAGCGTGACGAACTTGTAGAGGAAATGCTTCTTGAATACATCTTCTCGAACGCATGGGATGAGGAGACCGATGAAGAATAAAAGACTGATGGGACTTGATTTCGGTTCGAAAACCGTTGGAGTTGCAATGGGTGATCCGACAGGTCTGATAGCGTCCCCGCTTGAGATCATCGAGAGGGAGAAAGAAGACAAGCTTCGAAGAACTCTTGCGAGAATAGAGGCCATAATCGCCGAGTACGGAGTTGAAGAGATCGTTATGGGTTTACCCTTAAACATGGATTCGACGAAGGGCGAGAGGGTTCGCAAGACCGAAGAGTTTAAAGATATGCTCGAAAGACGCACAGGTCTTAACGTGATTCTGTGGGATGAGAGATTATCGACGGTTGAAGCTCATGAGATAATGAGTGAAGCAAATGTCAAAGGGATCGACAGGAAGAAATATGTCGATAAGATAGCTGCAGCAGTTATTCTGCAAAGCTACATGGATTCCGTTAATGAATAAAACGGATAAAAGAATAAACACATTAAACTGGTGCGACATAAATGGGGGTAACACATGGAAAAAATAGTATTTTGTCCCGATAAGGAGAATCCGGTTGAGTTCTTTGTTTTAGAACAGACAACGGTTTCGGGCGTTAATTATATACTTGTAACGGACAAAGAAGAGGGCGATTCCGAAGCACTCATTCTTAAAGATGTTTCCAAGACGGAAGATGAGGAAGCAATCTATGAAATCGTGTCCGATGATGCCGAGCTTAAAGCTGTTGCGGATATATTTGAAAGCCTAATCGAAGACATAGCATTTGAATAGTTTTGATAAAGATTTAAGGAGTTAGTTTTGAGAAGAAATGAAAACAGTGTTCGCGTCATTCCTTTGGGAGGACTTGAACGAATCGGAGTAAATATTACTGCGATTGAATATAACGACGATATAATCGTCATCGACTGCGGCCTGGGATTTCCAGAAGACGATATGTTCGGTATCGATTTGGTAATTCCGGATGTAACTTATCTTGAAGAGCACAAAGATAAGGTACGCGCATTCATGATTACACACGGTCATGAAGATCATATAGGTGCTCTTCCGTATATTTTAAAGAAGATAAATGTTCCGGTATTTGCCACAACGCTTACGCAGGGACTTATCGAAAACAAGTTAAAAGAACACGAACTTCTGGATGTTGTTGAACGTCATAGGGTTCACTTCGGAGACGTGGTTAAAATCGGACCTTTCGGAGTTGAATTCATTAAGACAAACCACAGCATCGTGGATTCTGCCGCATTGGCAATTCACACACCTGCCGGGGTGATAATTCATACCGGCGATTTTAAGGTTGATTACACACCCGTTTACGGTGACAGAATAGATCTCGAAAGATTCGCGGAACTCGGAAGCAAGGGCGTGCTTGCACTTATGTGCGATTCGACCAATGCGGAACGTGAAGGATTTACTCCTTCGGAAAAAACGGTCGGAAGAAAATTCGACATCATATTCAGCGAGAACAAAGATTCAAGAATCATCGTAGCTACATTCGCATCAAATGTTGACAGAGTTCAGCAGATATTAAATTCCGCACAGCGCTTTAACCGTAAGGTTGTTGTCGAAGGAAGAAGCATGGTTAACATCATTGATGTTGCCACGAAACTTGAGCGTATAACAATTCCTGAAAATACACTTATTGATATAGAGAATATTAAAGATTATCCTCCGGAGCAGACGGTGCTTATTACAACGGGAAGCCAGGGAGAGAGTATGGCTGCATTAAGCCGTATGGCCATGGGCACACATAAAAGAGTCAAGATTTCTCCCAAGGATGTGGTTATTTTCTCGTCTCATCCCATTCCCGGCAATGAGAAAGCCGTTACGAAGGTTATCAACGATCTTTTGCGTCTCGGCGCGGATGTTATTTTCGAAGATACACATGTTTCGGGCCATGCATGCAGAGAAGAGATTAAACTTATTTATTCTCTCACCAATCCCAAGTTTGCGATTCCCGTTCACGGCGAATACAAGCATTTGAAAGCTCATGCAAAACTTGCCAAAGAACTCGGAATGGACAGCGACAATATATTTATCCTTTCATCGGGTAATGTTCTTCAGCTTGATGACGAGAAAGCCGAGATTATCGGAAATGTCGATGCCGGTGCAGTATTCGTTGACGGACTCGGAGTAGGCGATGTGGGAAATGTCGTTCTTCGTGACAGACAGAAACTTGCTGAAGACGGAATCGTGGTTGTCGTTCTTGCACTTGATTCATATTCCGGTGAAATGTATACCGGTCCCGAAATTGTAACCAGAGGCTTCGTATACGAAAAAGAATCCGAAGAACTATTAGGCAATGCGGCAGCGCAGTTAAGAGATTATCTTGAAGCAAAGAACTCGAGAGACATCGCCGACATTCACAGATGCAAGAATATCATCAGAGATTATTTAAGCGATTATTTTTGGAAGAATACAAAGCGTAAACCGATGATTCTTCCCATCATCACAGAGGTATAAAAATGGACGGTTTCGACAAACTGACAGACGACTATTTAAAAGAATTAAAGAAAAGTCCTGTTTTTAAACAGTATCGCGACAAGTATACCGCTCTTAAAAAAGACGAAGAAATGTGGGAGAAAGTTTCCGAGTACAGAAAGCTAAGACACGAACTCCAGAAGAACACTTCGCCGGATGAGCTGTACGATAAAGCGGACTGGTTTGAGAGAGACCATGCATATATTTACGAGAATAAGCAGGCAAAGGAATTCCTTGAAGCGGAAGTTGCCATGTGCAGACTCGTTCAGGACATCTGTCTAAAAATTACTCAGTCAATGGACTTTGAATAGAGGCTTATATGACCAGAAAGATACTACAGGAAATCATTTTCATAGTTATAAGAATAGCTTTTATAGGCGCCCTTATATATGCGGGATACAGCCTTATCTCCGTAAGTTATGATTTCGGATACAAGATATTCGCAGATAAAGCGAAGGATCAGGAACCCGGAATTACCAAGACCGTTGCGATTGTTGACGGCAAGTCGGATAAGGAGATCGGTGATATCCTTGCCGAAAAGGGACTTATAGACAACGGCTTTTTGTTTATGTTCCAGGTAAGATTCTCCGAGTATTACGGCAAACTCAAACCCGGTGCGTATGAATTGAGTACGGCGATGTCTCCGTACGAAATGATGGCCGTAATGGCAGCAGAGGACGAAGAGGAAGTCGAAGCGGGAGAAGGAGAGGAATATATTCCGACAAAGAGCGAATCGAACCTTTGGGATGAAGCGGATGATACCGTGAAGGAAGATTCCGAAGAAGAAAACGATAAAGATAAAGACAAAGAAAAAGATGATTGATGAAGAAAGAATTCGGATTTTCATAAGCACGTATTCAAAAGGATTTCCGGATTATTTGGAAAGTCTTGAGAAAGAAGCGAAGGAACAGGAAATACCCATTGTCAGAAAGGGTACGCAGGAGTTACTTCGTTTCTTGTTATGTATGAAGAAACCCAAGAACATCCTCGAAGTCGGAACGGCTG
Organism: uncultured Lachnospiraceae bacterium; assembly: GCA_902782715.1. Taxonomy (GTDB): domain Bacteria; phylum Bacillota; class Clostridia; order Lachnospirales; family Lachnospiraceae; genus UBA3766. The sequence continues at coordinate 4,552 of CACZOG010000109.1, forward strand.
TGGGTTTCTCCTCCATTCTGATGAGTGAGTATACCGATTCTGATTGTCGGATCACGACCATCGAGAATTATCCTCCCAGAATTGAGGAAGCGAAGAAGAATTTTGAAAAATACGATAAGGATAAAAAGATCACATTGATCGAAGGCGATGCCGCCGAGATTTTAAAAGGTCTTTCGGGAAAGTATGATCTGATCTTTCTTGACGGACCGAAAGGCCAGTACGAAGCTTATCTGGATGATCTTTTAAGACTGATGGATGAGGGAGCGCTGCTTATCACCGACAACATCTTCAAAGAAGGAGATATCCTTGAATCCAAGTTTGCGGTGGAAAGAAGAGACAGAACCATTCATTCGAGAATGCGTGATTTTCTTTTAAGACTTCGTGATGAAGAAATGCTTGAGAATGTGATACTTGAATCCGGAGACGGAATGACGTTAAGCGTTAAGAAATAGAGACTGATATGAAAAAACCGGAACTTTTGATTCCTGCGGGAAGCCTTGAAGTACTGCGTACGGCCGTTAATTTCGGAGCCGATGCGGTATATATCGGCGGAGATGTATTTTCACTTCGTGCCAAGGCTAAGAATTTTACAAAAGAAGAGATGATCGAAGGCATTGCATATGCACACTCACATAACGTGAAAGTATATGTTACTGCCAATATTTTCGCGCATAACGATGACCTTGAAGAAGCCAAAGAGTATTTTAAGCAGATGGCCGAGGTTAAGCCTGACGG
>CACZOG010000110.1 GCA_902782715.1 uncultured Lachnospiraceae bacterium
GACGGGACTTAACAGTGCAAAAGGAATGATAAGATCTCTTCTTGCGAAAAGATTAAACATGCGCAATACTCCCGAGATCACTTTCATCCTTGATGAATCCATCGAAAAGGGCATCGAGATGATGAAGTTTATCGACGAAGTAAACGCTCCGCTTCATGAGAAAGAAAGACTTGAAGCAGAGGCAGAGGGCGAAGAGTCCGAAGACGAAGAAGTTTAATTCTTTTAGAACAGAGAGAATAAAAAATTTAAAAGAGTGTGAAGGGTTATGGATATTATCAGAGAATTATCTAACAGTAAAAAGATAGCTGTTTCGGGACATATAAGTCCCGACGGAGATTCTATTGGTTCCTGTATTGCCATGACCCTTTTTTTGCGCAAGGCATTCGAGGGAACCGATAAGGATATAAGACTTTTCTTAGAGGAAGCTCCGGACTGTTTTAAGGGCATAAAAGGAGTGGAAACTATAGATTCCACATTCGACGGAATGCAGCCTGACGCATATATTCTGATCGATACAGAGCCCGACAGAATGGGAGCGGGAGAGAAGTTATATAAGAAAGCGGCTCTTACGATCAATATCGATCATCATATTACAAATTCCGAGGGAAGCGGGGATATAAACGTTATAGACCCCAAAGCTTCTTCGGCCGCTGAACTCGTATACGGTTTAATGGATGAGAAGTATCTTGATGAGACAATAGCATCCTGGATCTATCTTGGGATCGTTCACGATACCGGAGTATTTAAATATCCTTCGACATCTCCGAAGACCATGCAGATCGTAGCGAGGCTTATGGAAGAAGGCATTAACTGCCAGTATCTTATCGACACGACATATTACGAGAAGACCTACATGCAGAACATCACATGTGCGAGGATTGTGCTTAATTCGAAACTCTACATGGACGGCAAAGTGATCGTGGGAAGCATTACCCAGAAGGAAATGACGGAACACGGCATTAAGAAGAACGATTTCGAAGGCGTAATCAATCAGTTAAGGATCACAACCGGTGTCGAAGTTGCGGTATTCATGTATCCCATGAACGACGTGACAATGAAAGTAAGCTTAAGATCCAAGGAAAAAGTGGATGTTGCGCTCCTTGCGGGAGAATTCGGCGGCGGCGGACATATAAGGGCAGCAGGCTTCTATCATAAGGGCAGTGAAGAGGATATAACCAAAGCACTGCTGGAGTTATTAGAGAAAGAAGATTTATAAATACACCTCATCCGGCACTTCGTGCCACCTTCTCCTCAAGGAGAAGGCTATAAGACAGACATGGAAATATATAAAGAAATACCGAAACTGAAAAATAAAACATGCGTAAGTATCGGAAAGTTCGACGGAGTTCATTTAGGCCATGAGACTCTTTTGGAGGAGCTCGTTTTATCCGCAGAACTTCGTGAGAACGAATCGGTCGTATTTACTTTTACGCCAGATCCCGAAGACTTCTTTTCGGGAAAGGAACTTCTGCATCTTAATACGAGAGGCGAGATAATCTCCCAGATGGATGAGATCGGAGTTGACATTCTCGTTAATGCACCTTTTGACAAGGCATTCGCCGATATGGAACCGAAAGATTTCGTTAAGAACATCCTTGTTAACAGACTTAAGGCTGCATGCATTGTCTGCGGGAGCGATGTTTCTTTCGGTAAAGGCGGAAAGGGCGATGCGAAGCTTTTAAAAGATCTTTCCAAAGAACTCGGTTTTGAAGTTGAGATAGTTGAAAAGGTTACATATAAGGATGAGCCTATTTCTTCATCAAGGATCAAAGAAGCACTTGAATCGGGCAATATGGAAGATGCATCCGAGATGCTCGGATATGATTATTATCACTACGGACCTATCGTAAAAGGTCAGGGATTAGGACACCGGTTTAATATTCCAACGGTTAACATAAATCCGGTCAAAGGAAGGATCATTCCGAAGCACGGAGTGTATTTTACCGTTGTAGAAGTTGATGAAAAAGAAGAGTATCATGCAGTGACCAATGTCGGAGTAAGACCTACCGTATCCGACGAAAACAGCGTAAACATCGAGAGTCACCTTATCGACTGTCCCATGGATACCGATTTTTACGGTAAAAGAATGAGGGTTTATTTCTTAAAATATTCCCGTACGGAAAAGAAATTTGAATCAACTTCCCACTTGTTTAAACAAATCGAAAATGATATAACAGAAGCGAAGGCATTTTTTGCGAAAGCTTAGGAGGATGAAATGACCTTAGCCGATATTCTTACATTATGCGGCGGACTCGGTTTGTTCCTTTTCGGAATGAAACACATGAGCGAGTCAATTGAAAAGGCAGCGGGTGCCAAACTAAGAAAGATCCTTGAGATTTTTACGACTAACAAGTTCGCAGGTCTCGGGGTTGGTATGATATTCACTGCGATAGTACAGTCATCAAGTGCCTGTACGGTCATGGTCGTTTCTTTCGTTAACTCCGGTCTTATAAATCTTTATCAGGCTGCAGGAATCATCATGGGTGCCAATATCGGTACCACGATCACATCACAGTTAATTTCATTTAAATTGAGCGATTACGCTCCGATATTCTTACTTATCGGTGCGATTCTTATAATGTTCTTTAAGAAGCCCTGGGTTAACCGTATCGGACAGATCGTTGTTGCATTCGGTACGCTTTTCCTTGGAATTGCTCTGATGAGCCAGGCAATGGGCGGTTTTAAAGAATCCGAAGCTGTTATCAATCTTTTCTCATCACTTTCGAATCCTTTCCTTGCGGTTCTTTTGGGATTCATAATAACAAGTGTCGTTCAGAGTTCTTCGGTTACCGTCTCGATCGTGCTCTTACTTGCACAACAGGGACTCTTAAGTAACTTCAGCATAGTCATATTCATAATCTTGGGCTGTAACATGGGTGCATGCGTATCCGCATTCCTTGCTTCTTTATCAGGTATGAAGGATGCGAAACGTGCGGCTATGATCCACTTCTTATTCAACCTTGTCGGAACCATAATCGTATTCATCATCATGATCTTCCTTGGCAATTACATTGTCGACGGAATCATGGCATTCTCTAAAGGCGATTACGGCCGTTTCGTTGCTAACAGCCATACGATCATCAAGATCGTACAGGTTATCCTTATATTCCCGTTCTCGAATCTCCTGGTTAAGGCAACTTACCTTGTTATACCCGGTAAGGACGAGAAGGTCGGATACAACGACGAGTTCAAGCTTCAGTTCATCGGAAACAAAGTCGTATTCAACCCCGCAACCGCTGTTGTCGAGGTTACCAACGAGATCGAACGTATGGCGAACCTTGCTCTCGATAACTTAAACAGAGCAATGAACTCACTTGTAACACTGGATTCTGAAGAGATCGAAAAGGTTGCCGAAGTTGAGAAGAACATCAACTTCCTTAACAAGACTATAACTGACTATCTCGTAAAACTTACGCAGAGCAACATCCCCATCGAAGACTTGCAGAACATCGGTGCATACTTCCATGTGGTTAACGATATCGAACGTATCGGCGATCATGCGACAAATATTGCCGAGACCGCCCAGATGAGAAAAGAGAACAATATCGAATTCTCGAAGGATGCTTTCAACGAAATGGCACAGATGATGGATGCCATCAACTTAAACCTTCAGTACGCTATCGAGATGTTCTCGTCGGGCAAGATGGAACACATCGAGCAGGTAAAGGATACAGAGGATAAGATCGACAACATGGAAAGAGATTTCCAGCAGGCTCACGTTGCAAGACTTACAAACAACGAATGTACAGCCGAAGCCGGAATGCTTTACTCGGATATCCTTTCAGGACTTGAAAGAGTCGGAGACCATGCTACGAACATCGCTTTCTCCGTATTAAAGAACAAAGAAGCTGTATAAATTTAAAAAGACATACACAAAAAACAATCCTTCGGGGTTGTTTTTTGATTTTATAAAATATTTGTGGAAATATGACATAAAGTGGATTATAATATTGTGTAAATTTATTTGAAGAAGTAAAAGTGCAGTTTTTCCATATAAAAAGCGTACTTCAGAGCGTTCTGAAGTGATGAGCATATTTAAGCTTCCGGAAAGGAGGGGTATGTATGTCGGGTAAGATCAAAAACGAAAATATCGAAAACAAAGAAGATCTCGTCCAGAACGATTTTATAATCGATTACGGCAAGATCGAAGATATCGGCGCAAATATTGAGCCTGCAGTACTTTATCAGGACCTGATCAAGAGAATCAGGGATTACCACCCTTCGGAAGATTTCAGCTCTATCAGAGCGGCTTATGAGCTTGCGTATTCTGCTCATGAGGACCAGTTCAGAAAGAACGGCGAGCCTTACATTATCCATCCTCTTTATGTTGCGATCATCCTTGCTGATCTCCAGATGGATAAAGAGACTATCATTGCCGGCATTTTACACGACGTAGTTGAAGACACGGTTCTTACCGTTGAAGATATAGAAGCCAAATTCGGCTCGGATGTTGCAAAGCTTGTTGCTGGCGTAACAAAGGTCACCAAAGACTTTAAGTATTCGTCCAAAGAAGAGGAACAGGCCGTTAACTTACGTAACATGTTCCTTGTGATGGCACAGGATATCCGTGTTATCATCATCAAGCTTGCCGACAGACTTCATAACATGAGAACTCTTGAGCATATGCCTCCAAACAAGCAGTACGAGAAGGCTAAAGAGACGATGGAGATCTATGCTCCGTTCGCTCAGAGACTCGGTATCGGTAAGATCAAAGTCGAACTCGAAGATCTTTCTTTTAAATATCTCGAGCCCGAAGCTTATCAGAACCTCGTCGATCAGATGGTATTCACACAGGAAGAACGTGAGGAATACATTGCAAGCATCGTCAGAAAAGTTAAGCGTATCATGGAAGACGCCGACATTCATGCGAGAGTCGACGGCCGTGTAAAGCACCTTTTCTCCATCTACAGAAAGATGAAGAATCAGGGCAAGACGCTCGATCAGATATACGATCTTTTCGCGGTAAGAATCATCGTGGAAGACGAAGAAGAACTCTATACGGTACTCGGTTACGTTCATAAGAACTTCAAGCCGATGAACAACCGTTTCAAGGATTATGTTGCCAACCCCAAGGAGAACGGCTACAAATCCATCCATACAACAGTATTTGACACAACCGATGCGAAAGCACCCTTCGAGATTCAGATCCGTACCCGTGAGATGCACAAAGAGGCTGAATACGGTATCGCTTCGCACTGGAAATACAAAGAAGAATCGGACGGTAAGAAAGTTTCCGCAAAAGAGGTCGAAAAGAGCGACTGGCTTCGAAGCCTTACAGAGTGTCTCGAGGAAGAGGATAACGAGAAATTCTTATCCCTTATTCACGACGACCTTGATATCTTTACCGAGAATATTTACTGTTCGTCACCCAAAGGAAGAACTATTGAACTTCCCAGCGGTTCCACGCCCATTGACTTCGCTTATGCGATCCATACGGATGTCGGAAACAAGATGGTCGGAGCCATGGTCAATAATGTCCATGTGGGCAATGACTATGTGCTTAAAAACGGTGATATCGTTGAGATCTTAACCAGTAACAATTCAAACGGTCCTTCACGTGACTGGCTTAAAAAGGTTCGTTCCACGCAGGCCAAGAACAAGATCAACCAGTGGTTCAAACGTCAGCAGAAAGACGAGAACATCGTAAAAGGCCGTGAAAAAGTTCAGGAATACTGCAGAGTCAACAATATCAATTTAACAGATATACTTACGGATGATTACAAGAGAAGACTTCTTGACAATTATTCGTTTAAGGACTGGGATGCTCTTCTTGCGGCTATCGGTCACGGAGGAATCAAGGAAGGTCAGGCAATAAACAGACTTATTGCCATGTACGACAGAGATCATCCCAAGATCATCTCCAACGAAGAAGTTCTCGAATCATTTAAGAACAATTCAATCAAATTCGAGAAGCCCAATAAGAACGGTATTGTCGTAAACGGAACACACGATGTCGAAGTAAGATTCGGCAAATGCTGTAACCCGATCCCGGGTGATGAGATCGTCGGATTCATCACAAGAGGCAGGGGCGTTACGATCCACAGAAAAGACTGTATCAATATGAGTCCGAACCTTCTTTCCGATGAAGACAAGCAGAGGATCATCGTTGCGGACTGGCAGGAAGAAGCACTTGAGGGCATACTCGATAATTACCTTGCGGAGATCACGATCTTTGCAAACGAGCGTACGGGACTTCTTTACGACGTTACAAAAGTATTTACCGAAGCAGATACTCTTATCAACATGCTTCATACGAATATCTCGAAAAAGGGCGTTGCCACCATGAGACTTTCCTTCAAGATAAGAAGCAAGGAAGATCTGGACAAGATCTGCGCCAAACTGTCGATGATCGAAAGCGTCATCGAAGTCGAGAGAACAAAATAAACTTATAAAGGAAAAACTATGTCTGAAATAAAAGTCGGATGTCTCACACTCGGTCTTTTGGAGAACAATACTTATTTCCTTCACAGAGAGGGCGAGTACGATTGCATTCTGATAGACCCGGCCGCAAACGGCGACCATATTGTGACGAGACTCAGAGAAAAAGGTCTTGAGATCAAAGCAATCTTCTTAACACATGCACATTTCGATCATATGATGGGAATGGACGGAGTCAAGCTTGTGTGCGATGCCCCCGTATACGGTGGCAAAAAAGATGCTGAGGCTTTTGCCGATCCTGCGCTTAATGAGTGCGGAATGATAAATAAAAACATATCCGTTAAGCTTGATCATGAAGTAAGCGAAGGTGATGAGATAACTGTCGGAAGCATGAAATGCAAGGTCATGGAAACTCCCGGTCATACGAAGGGCGGAGTATGCTATTATTTCGAGGATGACGGGATCATTTTCACCGGAGATACGCTTTTCTTCGAATCGGTAGGAAGAACGGATTTTGAGGGCGGCTCCGCGGCAGATCTTAAAGCGTCGCTTGAAAGACTTCTTAAGCTTCCGGATGAAACAAAGGTTTATCCGGGACATCATGATTTCACAACCATCGGTCATGAAAAAGAATACAATCCCTATGCTTATTTCTAAGCAATAGATTTACATAATCGGTTTACATAAAAATACACAGGAGATAAAAATGAGTTTAACAAAGAAGCCCACAACAGGCATGAAGGATATATTACCCGAGGAGATGCGGATCAGAGATTACTGTATCTCAATGATCACCAAAACATACGAGACTTTCGGTTTCACACATATTGAAACTCCCTGCGTTGAGCACATCGAGAACCTTTGCTCGAATCAGGGCGGAGAGAATGAGAAACTTGTATTTAAGATCTTAAAAAGAGGAGAGAAATTAAACGTAGAAACCGCAACATGCGAAAATGACCTTGCTGATTCCGGTTTAAGATTCGATCTTACGCTTCCTCTTGCAAGATATTATTCGAATAACCAGGCATCGCTTCCCGCACCTTTCAAGGCACTTCAGATGGGCAATGTATGGAGAGCCGAGAGACCTCAGAAGGGAAGATTCCGTCAGTTCATGCAGTGCGACATCGATATTCTCGGTGAAGCCGGAAACCTTGCCGAGATCGAGCTTATCCTTGCTACAACGACGCTTCTTTCAAAGCTTCAGTTCAATAACTTCAAGGTTAAGATCAACGAAAGAAGAATATTAAAGGCAATGGCTGCATATGCGGGATTCGATCCCGAGAAGACGGGCGAAGTGTTCGTTATCCTCGATAAGATGGATAAGATCGGCATTGAAGGCGTTAAGGAAGATCTTATCGCCAACGGTTTCGAAGCAGCTACAGTTGAAAAATACATGTCCCTTTTCGATGAGATCGCAGCACTCGGCGATTCAACCAATATCGCGGCTCTTGATTTCTTAAACGAGAAATTGAACGGCTTTATCGAAGAAGGCGTTATCGATAACTTAAAAGAGATCTTCATGGGTGTAAATGCGGCAAAGACGGCAGACTGCGTACTTGCTTTTGATCCTACCCTGGTAAGAGGCATGGGATATTACACCGGAACCATATATGAGATCGAAATGGCAGAACTTAACTGTTCGGTTGCCGGCGGCGGAAGATACGATAAGATGATCGGCAAGTTCACAGGCAACGATACGCCCGCTGTAGGCTTTTCGATCGGTTTCGAGAGAATTATTACCATAATGCTCGAAAAAGGCTTTAAAATCCCCGGAGAAAGCGTTAAAACGGCATTCCTAGTTGAGAAAGGCATCGAAGGCGAGAGAATGGGCGAGATCATCAAGGAAGCAAGCGCTCTTCGTAACGAAGGAAAGGTTGTTCTGGTTGCCAGAATGAACAAGAACAAGAAGTTCCAGAAAGAGACTCTCATGAACCAGGGTTACACCGAGTTTAAGGATTTCTATCTTGAAGGTCTTAAGAACTAAAATATGATCAAACTGTTTGTTTTAAAAATTGACGATAACAATGAGGACATCTTACTTTCTAAGATGTCCCTTTTGTCATGTGAAGAAAAAGATAAAGCGGACAGGTTTAAATATCCGAGGGATAAAGCGCTTTCATTGGGCGGAAGACTGCTTTTATTTTGTTTCGGTAACAGATTCAGAGAAGAAAATTATGTTAACTTAAATTTCGTAAATGATTTAGAAGAATTCAAAAAAGAAAATATGGCGGATTTCGAGATCAGATACGATGAACTCGGCAAAGGTTATGTTAACCAAAATAATTATGTAAACCGTAATAAAAAAGTCGATCCCGAAGCACCCAAAGAAGCAGAAGACAACATATATTACAACATTTCCCACTCGGGAGATTACGTTGTATGCGCCTTTTCTGATGCGCCGGTAGGAGTGGACATTCAGAAGATAAAACCCCTTAAAGAAAACTTCGCCAAGCGTTATTTTAATGAGAAAGATAACATATATATAGAATCCGTGGGTGAGTCCGAAAAAACGGACAGAATGATCAAAGTCTGGACATCGAAAGAAAGTTATTCGAAACTGACCGGAAAGGGCATTTCAGGCGGTTTTAACGGCTTTTATGAGGACTTTGAGATGATGAGGACCATCGATGCCCAAACAGGGCAGGAACTGGCGGAAATCACCGAATTTACCGTAGATTCGGCCTATTACTGCTTCGCTTCTTCACCCGTTTAGTACGATGGATAAAAAAATGACAAATTGCACTAAAAAAAGTGACTTGTTTCTACATATACGATATGGACTTTATATATATTATATAATATAATATGTATCATATAGGGGACAGATGACGGATGTTTGTATTATGATTCGTAATTTATTTCAAACAAGGATGGATGAGGTAGATAATTATGGATAATAATGACAAATTGACCGGCTTATATTTATTCGACGACTTTATTTCTGTAGCATCGAAGCAGTTGGGGAACGCAGATGCTGCATCTCTTTATGTTCTGGTTTCTTTGGACTTTTCCAAATTCAAGTACATAAACAGAGTTTACTCTTACAGTGCCGGAGACAAGCTCATAGTGGACTTGGCTCGGGCTATTACCGATGAGAAAGAATGCGTTGTTGCATGCAGACCGTATTCCGATCATATCATCGGTCTGTTTTGCTTTGAAAAAGGCGAGTGGGAGACTAAGAAGGAAAGACTCAAAAAGCTTCAGGAAGATTTTTGCAAGTCTCACAAATCACAGTATCCAAAGACTTCGGTTCACTTAAACATCGGTGTTTATATTGTTGAGGACATTACCGAACCCGTTACATCGATCATAGACAAGGCAAACATAGCAAGACGAAGCGTTAAAGGTAATTATTCCGTACCTTATGCGGTATATACACAGAAGCTCCAGATCTTAAAAGAAGCTGAATCAAGACTTATTCCCATTTTTGAAAAAGCAATCGAAAATGACGAAATTCTCGTTTACATGCAGCCCAAGATCAGTGTAAAGAAGGGCGGTATTCGCGGAGCGGAAGCTTTAACAAGACTTATCGACGAAGACGGTAAGATTGTTCCTCCCGATATTTTCATTCCCGTTCTTGAAAATTCGGGCAAGGTTCTCGATCTTGACTGGTATGTAATGAAGTATGTTTTCAAGAAGATAAAAGAATGGCAGGATGAGGGAAGATCGATAGTTCCTGTTTCAATCAACCTTTCGAAACTTCATTTCTATCATGATTCGCTTGTTGTGGATATCATCAGAGAATTCGAACAGTACGGTATTTCAACGGATTATGTTGAATTCGAAGTTACAGAATCCGTATTCTTCGAAGAAGCAGACCTTATCATCGACAAGATCGAGAAATTAAGACAGTACGGATTCAAGATCTCCGTGGATGATTTCGGAGCAGGTTATTCATCACTTAACCTTATCGGAATCCTTCCCGTAGATATCATCAAACTTGATAAGGGATTCATCAAGAACTCTCTTAACAACAGAAAAGGAATGGAGATCATCAAAGGTCTTATCCGTATCCTTAACGAGATCGAGATGGATATCGTATGTGAAGGTATTGAAACAAAGGATGAAGAGAGGATCGTTTACGAATTCGGATGCGATTCAATGCAGGGATTCCTTTATGACAAGCCCATTCCCATCGATAATTTCGAAGACAAATACATATTACGCGCAGTAATTTAATAAATGTCTGAAAACTGCTTTAATATATTAAAAAGCCGTAGGAAAAACTTTCTTTTCCTGCGGCTTTTGATTTTTCTTTATTTTTTAAAACTAATCCTCGAAGATCGCTTTCATAGAATCTTTTATCTTACCGTGTATAGCATAGTCTGCGAATTTGTCTCCGTATTTTTCCTCGTTGGAAAGAAGAATGAGATTATTTCCTTTGTAATGGCCGGTTACGAACTGTATCTTGGTCGAACTTAAGTCCGCACCCAGTATGATTATCGTGTCGGCCTTCGAACATGCGATGGCAGCCTGAGTGTAGAGAATGTTGTCAACCCTTTCGCCTAAAAGTCTTAAATTCGGACGTAAAGCTTTCTTACATTTCTCGCATACGGGAATGCCTTTTGCTTCGAGAAGATAAGGCACATCGTATGTTTTCCTGCAGCCGGGACAGTAGTTGTCGTAAACGGTTCCGACTACCTCGATTACATTTTTGATCCCCGCAAGCTTTTCAAGCCCGAATATATTAAACGAAAGAACATCGAGCAGACGATCTTCTTCCTCAAGTTTCTTTATTATTGCGCATGTTTCGTCAGGTTCGGGAAGATAGGAAATGACTTCTTTCTTGTAAAAAGAATAGAAACTTTCTTTTCTCGTAGAGTATTCTGCAGCCGATAACATATCCTCAGGGCAGAGTTTATACTTCTTCTCGAGCGCATAAAAAAGACCTGATTCCCACAGATCCCTGCCTCCGCACTCGACTACTGAACCGAGCCCGGTTACGAACGCAATTCTGTTTGAATTTTCGCAAATCTTTTTAACCGTATTCAGCATGTTTTTCCCCTTTACATATATTTTAAATCTTTAAAAATAATTGTCAATGTCTGCAAGTTCTCATATAATAGACTAAAAATATTTTTTGTGAGGATATTGTGGATCAATTCGTTAAAATTATCGTCCTGATCTTCTTACTTATTTTATCGGCATTTTTTTCGTCCGCCGAAACCGCATTTAACTGTGCAAATGAAATAAGATTAAGATCACTTTCGGACGAGGGGAATAAAAAGGCCGCATGCGTACTTAAGATCTTAAGTAAATATTCCAAACTCATAAGCGGCATTCTGATCGGGAACAACATTGTAAATATCGCGGCTTCCGCACTTACCACTACTCTTGCCTTAGAGAGCGGTTTTTCGTGGGCTGTATCTTTAGCAACAGGTGTACTTACCATCGTGGTACTTATTTTCGGGGAGATTATACCGAAGCAGTGGGCTAAGGTTAAAGCCGATAAGATCGTTTTGTTCTACGCATACATTTTTAAACTTTATCTTTTTCTTTTTACACCCGTCATTTTCTTAGTCGACAAAGTTGCGTTCGTTTTCATGTGGATACTTCGCATTAACACGAAGAAGACTGAGCCGTCTATCACGGAAGGGGATTTAAGAACGATTCTTGATACTTCGCATGAGGACGGTGTTATTGAAGAAAATGAAAAAGACATGATCATCGATCTTATCGATTTCGGCGATTCGAAGGCAAAGGATATCATGATCCCGAGGATCGATATGGTCATGGTCAACGAAACGGCTTCGTATCGTGAGGTCATGAACATTTTCAAAGAGAACATGTACACGAGACTTCCGGTATATCGCGAGAGCAAAGAGCATGTTATCGGAATAATCAATATAAAAGATTTCGTATTCGTTAAATCGGCGGAAGATTATCATATCGAAAACATGATGAGAGAGCCGTTCTTTACGTATGAGAACAAGAATACGGCGGAACTTCTCAATCAGATGAGAACCTCGACTACGAACATCGCAATCGTCTTAAACGAGTATGGAGATACGGTCGGAATGATCACTCTCGAAGATCTTCTTGAGGAGATCGTAGGAGAGATCAGGGACGAGTACGATTCGGACGAAGAAGAACTCATCAAAAAGGTTACCGACAACACATACATTGTCGAAGGCAATCTAAAGCTCGACGATATAAACGATGCTCTTGAAACAGAGTTCGATTCCGAGGATTATGATTCGATCGGCGGACTCATGATCGATAACCTCGACAGACTCCCCAAAGAGAAGGAAAAAGTCACGTTAGAGGACGGAACGGTACTTACCGCTTTAAAGGTTGCAAGGAACAGAATCTTAAGAGTTAAGATCATACTTCCCGAAAAGAAAGAAGAAACTGAGGAATAGAGTATATAATAAGCATTTACAAATAGGCGAAAGTCTTTACTTTCGCTTATTTTTTTTGTATAATTATTTATTGTGCGAAACTTTGTATATTAGGAAGGTAGTTAAAGAAATGAAAGGCAAAACAGGAAGGATTTTATTGTTGGTTTTAGTACTGCTCATAACTGCAGGACTCGGTTATGTTGCGATCAAAGGTGTAGGCAGCGATAAAGTCGGAAGTTATAAAAACATTTCACAAGGTCTTGACCTTGCGGGTGGTTTAAGTATCACATATCAGGTTGTAGGCGAAGATAACCCTACCGCAGAAGATATGAACGATACTATTGATAAGCTCAGAAACAAGGCTGAAGCATATTCAACCGAAGCTCAGGTTTATCAGGAAGGCGGAAACAACGACCGTATCACAATAGAGATTCCGGGCGTAACGGATGCTACCGCAATACTTGAAGAACTCGGAAGACCCGGTTCGCTTTATTTTATCTCAATGACAGATGCCGACGGCAATTATAACTATACGTATCTTTTTACGCTTGACGGCGACATCGTTTACCAGGATGAGAAATTTAACAAGTATTTCTATATAGACGATAACATGGCTGTTCTTTATGACGAAGAAACATTCTCCGCAAAACTTGATGAGAACGGCAATGCGATCCCCTACGATCTTAATGCTTATGAAGAAGAGAACGTAGCATATACTCTTCTTAAGAGCATTGATGAATTAAAAGCAGACGGCTCCATCATTCTTGAAGGTTCAAACGTTAAGAGTGCGAAGGCCGGAGCTCAGGACAATCAGTCCACAGGCAACAAAGAATATGTCGTTGCTCTGGCATTTGACAATGACGGTACACAGGCATTTGCTGATGCAACAAGAAAAGCATACGCAAACGGCGAAACGATCGCCATTTATTATGACGGAAACTTCATATCGGTTCCCAAAGTATCCGTAGTTATCACTCAGGGTGAAGCAGTCATCACAGGTCAGGCTAACATTACCGAAGCAGACAGACTTGCTTCGAAGATTCGTATCGGTGCGTTAAAACTTACACTTGAAAAGTTAAGATCCAACATCGTTGGTGCACAGCTCGGTTCCGAAGCGGTTAAGACTTCTGTTAAGGCAGCTGCCATAGGTCTTGCATTCGTGGCTTTGATCATGGTAGGCGTATACTTCCTTCCCGGTCTTGCATCAGTACTTGCACTTATGCTTTACACCGGACTTATGGTTGTTATCCTTTCGGTATTCAGCGATGCTATCACACTTACGCTTCCCGGTATCGCAGGTATCATCCTTTCGATCGGTATGGCGGTTGACGCGAACGTTATCATCTTCGCGAGAATCAGAGAAGAACTTGCCAAGGGCAAGATGTTAAAAGATTCGGTAGACATCGGTTTTAAGAAAGCTTTAAGCGCGATCCTGGACGGAAACATCACAACACTTATCGCAGCCTTCGTTCTTATGTTCTTAGGCTCAGGTACAGTAAGAGGTTTCGCTCAGACTCTTGCTATCGGTATCGTTCTTTCAATGTTTACCGCTTTGGTAATAACAAGAGTTATCCTTAACGGATTTATTGCAATGGGACTTGATAACCTTAAACTCTACGGTGTTTCCAAAGAGAGAAAGAGTATCAACTTCTTAAGCAAGGGACATATATTCGTGATCATATCCGTACTTGCAATTCTTGCGGGCGGCGTATTCATGATCATCAACAATGCAAAAACAGGTAATATACTTAACTATTCGCTTGAGTTCTTAGGCGGTACTTCAACAAGCGTTGAACTTTCCGAGAACCTTACGCTCGAAGAGATCGAAGCGTCGATCAGACCTTCGGTAGAGAAGCTTACAGGAGACGGTGCTGTACAGATCCAGAAGGTTGCCGGCGGAAACGACATCATCATTAAAACAAGATCTCTTGAAGATTCTGAAAGAGACAAACTCGATAATATGTTAGTAAACGAGTTTAAGGCAGTTGAAGGTTCGATCGAATCCGAAACTATTTCCGCCACGATCTCGGGAGAGATGAAGAGAGAGTCGATCATTGCTGTATCGATAGCAGTACTCTTAATGCTCATCTATATCTGGATCCGTTTCTCAGATTTCAGATTCGGTGTTGCTTCGATCGCCTGTCTTATCCACGACGTACTCGTAGTTCTTGCATTCTATGCGATCGCAAGGATCAACGTAGGTTCGACATTCATAGCGTGTATGCTGACGATAGTCGGTTATTCGATCAACGCGACCATCGTTATCTTCGACAGAGTAAGAGAGGGCTTAAAGGAAGAGAAAGACCGTGTTGAAGCTCTCGGCTCACGTAAGAAGAAAAAGAAAGGCGGTGTTACACCTGCCGACGGTATAGATGTTAAGAGCATCGTTAATACATCGATCACACAGACGCTTTCAAGAAGTATCTTTACTTCCCTTACAACATTCGTAATGGTATTGCTTCTGTTCATACTCGGTGTTACTTCCATAAAAGAATTTGCCCTGCCTTTGATGATAGGTATCATCTGCGGTACATATTCATCCGTATGTCTGGCAGGTACTGTCTGGGTATTCCTTCGAAAGATATTCAAACCCAGAGATGACGAAGAGGAAGAATACTTACCTTAAACCTTAAAAAAGAAAGCCTTGCTTCTGCGAGGCTTCTTTTGTATATGGTGGCATAAATGAAAGAGTGGATTCTTGTAAGAAACGGCGCCCCTTATGCGGAACTTGCCGAGAAACTTAATATAGATCCGGTAGCCGTAAGGGTCATGGTCAACAGGGGACTAAAGGACTACGAAGAGATGAAAGCATTCCTTGAATGCGACATTTCAAAGTGCTTTAACTACAAAGGTCTTCCGAATCTCGATAAGGCGATAAGAACCATAAAAGAAGCTAAAGAGAATGATCTTAAATGCCGTATCGTGGGTGATTACGATGCAGACGGCGTATGCTCGACGACCATTCTTTATAAAGCTTTAACACTTTACGGACTTGACTGTGATTTCGTTATCCCAAACCGTCTGCTCGACGGCTATGGGATCAATGAAAGCATAGTGGAAAAGGCTATTGAAGACAAAGTCGGGATCATCGTTACATGCGATAACGGAATATCTGCAAGAAGTGCCATTGATCTTGCGTGCGACAGCAAAATAAAAGTTGTAGTTACCGACCATCATACGGTAACCGAAAGCGAAGTGCCCACCAAAACAGATGCTCTGGTCAATCCGAAGATGAGCATAAACGAATATCCTTTTGCGGATATATGCGGAGCATTTGTAGCATTTAAAGTGATGCAGGCTTTGTTTGATAACGCGGAAGGCATCGAAAGAGCAGATTTGGTTACAGATCTTAAAACTGCAGGAACTTCAGGATTTGAAAGTATAAAATACGAACTTCTCGAACTTGCGGCCATTGCTACCGTAACGGATGTTATGCCGCTTGTGGGAGAGAACAGAAATATAGTCAAATGGGTTTTACCCAGACTTAAGGATCCCATCAACCCGGGACTTAAGAAGATAGTAGAAAAAGCTGAACTTCTCGATAAGAGATCAGCTTATACCGCAACGGATATCGGATTCAGAATAGGTCCCTGCATCAATGCTGCCGGAAGGATCGATGTTGCCGATAACTGCGTAAGGCTTTTCTTAAGCGACAGTGAGGCGGAGCGCGAGAAGATCGGAACTTATCTTAATGAATTAAACATTGAGAGAAAAGAACTTACCGATAAATGCGTCAATATCGGAATAGAAACCGTTAAGTCCGATTATTCGGACACCTTGCCTGATATACTTGTATTGTATTTAAAAGACTGCCACGTTGCCATTGCGGGACTGGTCGCAGGCAAGATAAGAGAGAAGTTTTATCGCCCTACGATCGTTCTTACTGATTCAAATGACGGTCTGACAGGCTCGGGAAGGTCGATAGACGAATACAATATCATCGAGAACGTACAGAAATGTGCGGATCTTCTTACTAAATTCGGAGGTCATAAAGCAGCCTGCGGTCTTTCAATGCCAAAGGAAAACTTCGAAGAATTAAGAAAGAGACTTAACGATCTTTCGGAACTTACTGAAAAAGACTTAATTGAGAAGATACGAATTGATGCCGACATGCCTTTCGGATACGCATCCGAGAAGGTAATTAACGACATAGCGAAACTTGAACCTTTCGGTGTCGGAAACGTAACACCGGTATTTGCACAGAAAGACCTGCTTTTGGTTTCGGCAAAGAGAGTCGGAGCGGATAAGTCACATGTATTTATCGATGTA